>JAYVDE010000482.1:0-10805 GCA_043749575.1 Burkholderiaceae bacterium
TCGATCATGCCGCAGGTCGTTAGCGCGAACACGAACGCCGCCGTCATCATGATTGCGGAAAAGGCGTCGGACATGATCCGTGGACAGTCGCCCCTGCCAGCAGATGCGGGTGCCGCCTAACCCAGCAGCCCTTCGCCGTGGCAGAGCGCCCGCGTCGCGCTGGTCAGCTCCTCGAAGCGCTGCACCGCCAGCGCCAGCTGCGCAACGGCCAGCGTGTGGGTCTCGCGATCAAGCTGGGTCGCGGCCGCGGCCAATGCCGGCAGCCCCAGGTTCTGCGCCGTGCTCTTGATGCTGTGGGCGCAACGCCGCAGCGCCTCCAGGTCGGCGTCGCGCATCGATTCGCGCATGCGGCGTGCGGCGTCCTCGGCCTGCACGAAAAAACCAACGTACAGCCGCGACAGGCCACCTTCGCCCATCAGGTCGCGCACGCCCAGCAGCGTGTGGCGGTCCAGCAGCATGGTGGTCCCGACCTCGGGTTCCAGCGCTGGCAGCGCCTCGGTGCCGACCTCGTCGCCAAAATGGCGGGACAGCAACGCCCGCAGCGCGTCGCGGCTCAGCGGTTTGGTGACGACCTCGGCCGCGCCGGCGGCCAGGCAGCGTTCGCGGGTGTCGGCGAAAACGTCGGCGGTGAGCGCCAGGATGCAGACCCTTCCTGCCGGCGCGGGCAGGGCACGGATCGCCGCGGTGGCCGCCACGCCGTCCATCGTCGGCATGTGCGCGTCCATCAGCACCAGGTCCAGCGGCGGGCCATCGGTGCCGGCGGCTTGTGCCTGCAGTACCTGCAGAGCTTGCAGGCCGTTGTCGACCAGCCGGGTGTGGTGGCCCAGCCGACCCAGCAAGGTGGCCATGTAGAGCTGGTTCACCGGATGTTCTTCGGCGACCAGCACCTGCAGCGGCCGCCCGGCAGGCCGGTCGAGGGAGGCGTTGGGGGCCGCCGCCGCCGCGGCCTGCAAGGGGCAGCGCAAGCTGAACACGCTGCCTGCGCCCGGCGTACTGCGCACCATGATCTCGCCGCCCATCAAGCGCGCCAGGTTGCGCGAGATCGCCAGCCCCAAGCCGGTGCCGCCGTGCCGCCGTGCGCCGGGGCTTTCGGTGCGGCTGAAGCGGCGGAACAGCCGCGAGACGGTTTCGCTGTCCATGCCGATACCGGTGTCGGCGACCTCGAACTCCAGCGTCGGTGGCTGGCCCTCGGGCACCTGCAGCCGGCCGTGCAGCACGATGGCCCCGGCATCGGAATACTTGATCGCGTTGGCCAGCAGGTTGAACAACACCTGGCGCACGCGGGTGGCGTCGAGCAGCACCGTGTCGGGCAGAGCCGGGTCCAGCGTGGCATGCAGGGTCAGGCCCTTGGCGCTGGCGGCGGGTTGCAGCAGTGAGCGCATCTCGCGCAGCAGCGGCGCCAGCATGACCGGCGACGGCGCCAGTACCAGCGCGCCTGATTCGAGCTTGCTCAGGTCGAGGATGTCATCGAGCAGGCGCAGCAAGTGCTGGGCTGAATCGTCGGCGGTGGCCATCCAGTCGGCTGCCTGCGGGTCGCGCGGCGAATCCTTCAGCAATGACAGCATGCCCAGCAGGCCGTGCAGTGGCGTGCGCAGCTCGTGGCTCATGTCGGCAAGGAATTCGCTCTTCGCCTCGCTGGCCGCCTCGGCCTCGATGCGGGCATCCCGCAGCTGGTCGGCCAGCCGCTCCAGGCGGCGGCGGCGTTGTTCGACCTGGCGCATCTGGCGCATGGCGATGCCGGCGAAGACCATCACCATCGCCAGCAGGAAGCCGGTGAGCGCCAGCCCGATCTGGTTGTGCTGGCGCACCTGCTGCTGCCGCTCGGTGACCTGCGCCGCCACCCGATGCGAGGCCTCCAGCATCACGTTGTGGATCGGCTCGTCCAGCGCCTGCAATTCGGTCAGCAGGGCGTTGGCGTCCTGCGGGCTCAAGCTGGCGCGGGTGTCGCTGCCCAGGTAGATGTCGGCCCGCCGGATGAAGCTGTCGACGTCGCGCAGCAAGCGTTTGCTGACGTCGCCGGCGGCCAGCAGCCGTTGCGCCCGGTCGCTGCCCAGCAGCGAGACCCGGCTGACAAAGATGTCGTAGCGCAGCTGCAGACCGCTGGCGCTGGCCGGACGGTCGACCTCCTGGTGCAGCTGCTCGCGCAGGCGCAGGTATTCCACCTGCACCTGGTACAGGCTCAGCACCAGGTAGTCGTCCTGGTACTGCACGGTTTGGCTCAGCAGCGCATGCTGACGCACCTGCACAAACGCCGCGGCCAGCACCGTGGCCAGCAGCAACAGGCCGGTGATGCCAAACCAGGTCGACACCCGGTGCGGCCCGGCCTCGGCGATGGCATTGGCGGGCGGGCGCGCCGGTGGGTCGACCTGGCCGGTATCGGTCATTGCACGTCGATGGCGTTCAGCTGCCAGGCGCAGCGGCTGAAGTACAGCGCGTTGCGCAGCGACGCATGCTGGTCGAACGGGTAGATGATGAACAGCGGGCCCTTGTCGCGTACCGGCATCGGCTTGTCGTCGAGCAGCCGGGCCACCAGCATGTCGTAACGCTGGGCGTCGTCCAGCGGGATGTCGACGCGGTAACCGTTGAGCGCCGACGCGCGGATCACGCTGCCGTGGCCGCCGGCGGCCGACAGCACGTCGCGCAGCAGCGGCCCGGTGAACCGGCGTGCCTGCGTGTACCAGGGCGTGCGGGTGCTGAACGACGATTGCGGCAGGCGCTCGAGCATGGCCATGTCGAACACCGCCACGGCGCCGTGGTTCGGCTGGCGCAGCCGGCCCGACAAGCTCAGCACCACCGGCCCTTGCGGCAGGTCCAGGGCCAACACCGGGCGGGCCGCCAGCAAAGGCAGGGCCGCCAGGCCCAACAGCGTTCGACGGTGCATCGCTTGCAGTTCACGCGGACAGTGGATCAGCGATGGTAGCGTGACGGTAGGGGGCACTCGCCGGGCACTCGCCGGGCACCCGGCGGGTCGCCGGCGAGTTCCACGTACCCACGCACCCGCCCGCTCACCGCGACACCGCCCTGCACCCCCATCCTGGAATCCGCCTTCGATGACCGCCGCCACCCTGCCCCCGCACCTCGCCATCTGGCCCAAGCGCCTGCCCAACCAACTGGCACTGCCCGAGACCAGCCTGTGGTTCAACCTGGAAGTGTCGGCACGCCGCTACCCGAACAAGGCGGCCTTCAGCTTCTTCGGCCGCAAGCTGTCGTTCGCCGACCTGCTGGCCCAGGCCGAGGCCCTGGCCGGCTGGCTGCAGGCCCAGGGCATCGCCAAGGGCGACCGGGTGGCGGTGTTCATGCAGAACTGCCCGCAGTTCGTCATTGCCGTGCATGCGGTGCTGCGCGCCGACGCGGTGGTGGTGCCGGTCAACCCGATGAACAAGGCCGACGAGTTCGGCCACTACATCACCGACCCGAACACCCAGATCGTGCTGACCACGGCCGACCTGGTGGGCGTGGTGGCCGAGGCCAATGGCCGGCTGCCGGCGGCGCAGCAACTGCGCAACATCGTGGCCACCCGCTTCACCGACGCGATGCCCCCGCTGCTGGACGCTGCCGAGACACCACAGCCGGCCATCCTGCAGTGGCTGCTGGCCGACCCTGCCATGCCGGATGCGGCCCACTTGGGCGCCACGCCCGTCACCCGCTGGACCGACGCGCTGGCCGCTGGCTACCGCCCTGGCGCGCACACCGCCCAGCCCGATGACCTGGCCTTGCTGCCCTACACCAGCGGCACCACCGGCCTGCCCAAGGGCTGCATGCACAGCCACCGCACGCTGATGCACAACGCGATGAGCGGCGCCCTCTGGAGCTTCAGCACCCCCGAATCGGTGAGCCTGGGCGTCGTGCCGATGTTCCACATCACCGGTTTCATCTACGGCTGCCTGGGCTCGGTGGCGACTGGCAACACCACGGTGATCCTGCCGCGCTGGGACCGCGAACTGGTCGGCCGGCTGGTCGCCCGACACCAGGTGACGCACTGGACTTGCATCCCGACGATGATCATCGACCTGTTCGCCAGCCCGAACGTAGCGTCGTTCGACTTGCGCAGCCTGAAGTACCTGTCGGGCGGTGGCGCGGCCATGCCGCAGGCCGTGGCCGAACGGCTGCAGCGTGAATTCAACATCACCTTCGCCGAGGGCTACGGCCTGACGGAGACCGCCGCCGCCACCCATTCGAACCTGCCCGAGCGCGCCAAGCTGCAGTGCCTGGGCATCCCGGTGATCGGCACCGAGTCGCGCATCATCGACCCCGACACGCTGCGCGTGCTGCCGATCGGCGAGACCGGCGAGATCGTCAGCCACGGGCCCCAGGTCTTCAAGGGTTATTGGGGCCACCCCGAGGCGACGAAGGCGTCGTTCATCGAGATCGACGGCAAGCCGTTTTTCCGCACCGGCGACCTCGGCCGCATCGACGAAGAAGGCTACTTCTTCATCACCGACCGACTCAAACGCATGATCAACGCCAGCGGCTTCAAGGTCTGGCCCAGCGAAGTGGAACTGCTGCTGTTCAAGTGCCCGGCGGTGCAAGAGGCCTGCATCATTGCCACCCGCGACGCCTACCGCGGTGAGTCGGTGAAGGCGGTGGTGGTGCTGCGGGCCGAAGCGCGCGGCCGAACGACCGCCGAGGACATCATCGCCTGGGCCCGCGAGCACATGGCGGCCTACAAGGTGCCGCGCAGCGTCGAATTTGTCGACGCGCTGCCCAAGAGCGGATCGGGCAAGGTGATGTGGCGGCTGCTGCAAGAGCAAGAGCAGGCGCCGTCGGCCTGATCACCGCCGCCGCCGCGCTGCCACAAAAAAAACGCTACAACGACAAAACGCCGCTGTGGGCAGCCCGCAGCGGCGTTTTTCAGGTGTTTGCAACAGGGGTCAAGCCCCTGCCAAGATCACTTCTTGACGTCGGCGCCCTTGCCGATTTCGCCGGCCTTGTTGGCGGCGGCGGCTTCGGCCTTCACTTCGGTGCGGGGCTTGTCGGAGGTCGACTTGACCGGCTTGGCGACAGCAGCGCCCTTCTCGATCGTGCCGGCCTTGTTGGCGGCAGCGGCTTCAGCCTTCACTTCGGTGCGTGGCTTGTCCGACACCGGCTTGGTGGCCTTGGGCACGGCAGCGCCCTTTTCGATGGTGCCCGACTTGTTGGCCGAAGCGGCTTCGGCCTTGACTTCAGCGCGGGTCTTCGGGGCGGCATCTTGGGCCACGGCCACTTGGGCGGTGAACAGGGCAGCGGCGAGGACAGAAAGGGTAATCAGCGACTTGTTCATGCAATTTCTCCTGGGTGTGGGGGGTCCGGCAAATGCCGACACGCTTGCTGTGCCGACGTCAAACGCCGGAGTTGCCATCGCTTAACGTGTTTCGCGACGGGTGGGTTGACACCTACTTGCGCTTTATCGGGAAGCGCCCGGACCGCCCGCAAACGACAAGACGGCGATGCGAGATTCACCCGCATCGCCGTCTTGTGGCGTGTAACAACGGGGGTCAAGCCCCCGTCACGATCACTTCTTGACGTCGGCGCCCTTGCCGATTTCGCCGGCCTTGTTGGCGGCGGCGGCTTCGGCCTTCACTTCGGCGCGGGACTTGTCCGAGCTCGGCTTGGTGGTCTTCGGGACGCCTTCGCCCTTTTCGATCGTGCCGGCCTTGTTGGCGGCGGCGGCTTCAGCCTTGACTTCGGGGCGGGTCTTCGGGGCGGCATCTTGGGCCACAGCCACTTGGGCGGTGAACACGGCAGCGGCGATGACAGACAGGGTAATCAGCGATTTCTTCATGGCTCTCTCCTAGAGTTTGAGCACCCGGCAATTGCCGAGCGTGACACCCGGCAACTGCCGAGCGTGACAGCCGGCAACTGCCGAGCGTGACACCCGGCGGTTGCCGAGGGTGATGCCGTACCGGGATTCAAAAATCCTGACCGACACCGTGTTGACGGACCTTCAGAAGTATAGGTTCACAGCCGATTTCGACCACCGTGGCCGCATCCAAACCGTCGCAAGCGCCCATGGTGGTGCGGCGTTGCGTGGCTTCAACGCCACACTGTGGTGCAGGCGGGGCGGTTCAGAACGCCGATCCCGGCGTCAGCAGAAAGGCCGATTCGTCGGCGGTGCTGGTGCGGCGCAACGCGGCATTGCGGTGCGGAAAGCGCCCAAAGCGTGCCACCACGTCGTGATGGCGCTGCGCCCAGCCAACCAGGTCGGTGCGCGCGGGTTCGTCCTGCGCCAGCTGCTGGTACAGCTGCACGGCCGTGCGCTGGTGCGACAAGTCCTCGGCATGTTCGAACGGCAGGTAGACGAAGCCGCGCTGCACACCGCTGAGCGCGCGGTCGGCGCCCGAGGCCACCATCGCCCGCGCTGTCTGCAGCGCCCGGGCGTCGCCGGCGAAGGCGCGCGCGTCACCGCGCAAGGTGTTGCGGGTGAACTGGTCGAGCAGGATCACCAGCGCCAGCGCCAGCGCGGGCAGCGGTTCGATCGGCTGGGTGAGCCAGTCGTCCAGCTCCCCGGCCAGGGCCTGCTCGATCAGCGGGCCGAAGCGGCGGTTGATCTCAGCGTCAAAGGCCGCGTCCTTGGTGAACCAGGTCTTGCGCGGCTCGGCATGGCCGGGGTCGTCGGTGGCGCCGAACCAGAAGTCCAGCACGTCGATCGCAGCAGTGTTCATGGTGGGGTGCTCTTTCTCGATCGAGCTTGGCGTCGGACGCCTTCACCGGCCGGGCCTCAAAGGGTCTCCAGCAGGTCGTGGGTTTCAGGGTGGCGGCGCAGGTGGCTGCGCACATAACTGCAGACCGGGCGCACCCGCCAGCCCTGCGCACGGGCCTCGGCCAGCGCGGCGTCGACCAGTGCGGCGGCGATGCCCCGGCCCTGCAGTGCTGGCGGCACGCCGGTGTGCACCAGGTGCATCACGCCATCGCGCAGCTGATAAACGGCTTCGCAGCGCAGGCCGTTCACCTCGGCCGTGAACCGGCCGGCCGTGGCGTCGTGGTGGATGTCCAGATCGGTCATGTCGGCCATGTCGGTCCCCGGGGAAGGTGTGTTCAGCGCCGGCCGAGCTGCAGCCACAGAAAGGCGAACTCCAGCGCCATCATGTCGGCCTTCTGCGCGTTGTCGGCGGCGCCGGCATGGCCGCCTTCGGTGTTTTCGTAGTACAGCGGCGCATGGCCTTGTTCGATCATGCGGGCGGCCATCTTGCGCGCGTGGCCGGGGTGCACACGGTCGTCGCGGGTGCTGGTGGTGAACAGCACCGGCGGCAGCGTGATGCCGGCTCGCACGTTCTGGTAAGGGCTGTAGCGCTTGATCCAGGCCCAATCCTCGGCGACATCGGGGTTGCCGTACTCGGCCAGCCACGAGGCGCCGGCCAGCAGCCGGTGGTAGCGCCGCATGTCGAGCAGCGGCACCTGGCACAGCACGGCGCCGAACAGTTCGGGCCGCTGCAGCATCACCGCGCCGACCAGCAAGCCGCCGTTGCTGCCGCCCTGGATGCCCAACTGCGCGGCGCTGGTCACCCGGCTGCTGATCAGGTCGGCAGCGACCGCGGCGAAGTCGTCGTAGCTGTTCTGCTTGTGGGCCTGGATCGCCGCCTGGTGCCAGGTGGGGCCGAACTCGCCACCGCCGCGGATGTTGGCCACCACCAGCACGCCGCCATGGGCGAACCAGGCGGTGCCGAAGCCGGCCGAGTACCAGGGTTGCTTGGCGACCTCGAAGCCGCCGTAGCCGTACAGCAGCGTGGGGTTGCTGCCGTCGGCCAACGCGCCTTTCGGCCAGACCACGAAATAGGGGATGCGGGTGCCGTCGGCCGAGCTGGCGTGGCGCTGCTCGACCCGCATGCCGCTGGCATCGAAGCAGGCCGGCAGGGACTTCAGCGGCTGCAGCCCATGGTGTCCGGTTTCGCCCAGCAGCAGCGCGTCGGGCGTCAGGAAGTCGGCGTAGGTCAGCATGAAATGCTCGGCCAGCGGGTCGCCGGCTGCGCCATGTTCGCCACGACCCAGCAGCGGGTCGTGCAGCGCCTGCGCGGCCAGCGTGCCGGGGAAGGGCGTGCTGATCTCGCGCCGCTGCCAGTGTTCGCCCGAGAGGACTGACTCGCCCGAGGGGCCTGATTCGCCCGACCCCCCCGCCGCACCCGGCAGCGCTTGCCAGGCTTCCAGCCGGCCGGCCACGTTGTCGAGCACTTCCACCAGCACTTGGCTGGCGCTCAGGCTGTAGCCGGCCAGCGAGCGGGTGGCGGTTGGCGTGAACAAGGCGTGCAGCGGCGGCATGGCGGTGGCGTCGGTCGCCTCGGTCGCCTCGGTGGCGGCCAGGATGGCCGCGGCATCGCCGACCAGCAGCGCGCCGGCCGGCCACACGCGCCCGCCAACCGCCCAGTCGCTGCGCAGTTGCAGCAGCGCCCGGTCACGCCAGAAACCGATCTCGGCGTCGCTGGGGATGTGGATCTTCTGCAGCCGGTCGCCGATCAGCAGAAACTGTTCGCTGTTGTAGAAATCAGTGGCGCGGGCCAGCACGGTGCGCTCGAAGCCGGGCGTGGCGTCGACCGACACGCTGGCCGACACGTCTTGCGGCTGCGCCTCGAAGACCGTCACCGCAGCGGCCAGCGGCTGGCCACGCCGCCAGCGCTTGATGAGCCGCGGGTAGCCTGAATCGGTCAGCGAGCCGGGGCCGAAGTCGGTGCCGACGTAGACCGCATCGGCCGATTCGGCCGACCCCCAGCAAATGCTGGTCTTGGCCTCGGGCAACGTGAAGCCGCCGTCGACGAAGCACTTGTTGCGGGTGTCGAACTCGCGCACCACGGTGGCGTCAGCGCCACCGCGCGACAGCGCAACCAGGCAGCGGTCATAGGCTGGCCCCAAGGCCGTGGCACCGGCCCAGACCCAGTTCTCGCCCTCCGCGGTGGCCAGTGCGTCGAGGTCGATCACCGTCTCCCAGGCGGGCTCGGCTTGGCGGTACTCGGCCAGCGTGGTGCGCCGCCACAGGCCGCGCGGGTGCTCGGCGTCACGCCACAGGTTGTAGAAGTCAGGGCCGCGGCGGGTTACGTAGGGGATCTTGTCGCGCGCGTCGAGCACAGCGCGAAAGCCGTCGCGCATCGCGTCGAAGCGCGGGTGGGCCGTCAAAACCTGGCGTGATTCGGCGTTGCGCGCGTGGACCCAGGCCAGCGCACGCTCGCCCAGCACATCCTCTAGCCAGGCGTAGGGGTCGGCGCCGATCTCGGTGGCCGTCGGGTCAGGGGCGGCGGCGCTCACTGGCCGCCCCGCCACAGCGCTTGCGGCTGCACTTCCACGGTGTGCTTGCCGTCGTTGAAGTAGACGTGGCCGTCCTGGATGCTGATCTGCAGCTGCATCGAGCGCTGGCACATCGCCGCCAGGGCCTGGCTCTGCTCAGACGGCAGTTGCCAGATTTCAAGATTGCGCAGCCGGCTGATCTTGTTGGCGATGCCGGCATACCAGATCGCCGCCGAATGGGCGTAGCAGTACAGCGTGACCCGCCGCGCCTTGCCGCAGGCCTTGGCCAGCCGGCGCTCGTCGGACGGTTGGCCGACCTCGATCCAGTGCAGCAGCTGGTCGGACAAGTCCTTGTGCCAGAGGTCGGGTTCGTCGGCATCGGCCATGCCGCGGGCAAACTGCAGCGTGCCGTGCAGGTCGTCGGCCGGCACGTTCAGGGCAAAGGCCAGCAACCGGGCCATCAGGCGCTCTTCGGTTTCGGACGGCATCACCGGCAGGGTCAGCAGGTGCTCACCGTAGACGTTGCGGTCCATGTCGGCGATCTGCAGGGTGGCCTTGTAGATCGTGGCTTTGATGGCCATCGGGAAAGGCTCCAGGGGTTGCGGCCGCAGCGTGCGCGGCTTGGGCGGCCGGTGTAGCCGGCGCGAACCCATCACTTTGCCACAGCAACGCCACAATCCGGACCCAGGAGAACCGCCTTGCCCGACCAACCGCTGCCCTTGCTGGCCCATCTGTGCCACGGCGAATGCCGTGTCACGCCGTCCGAAGTTGTCCCAGTGCGCTGCGCCCGGCCGTCCGATGGCGCCGCGACCAGCGCGCGCAGCTCGGCGTTTGTCCCGTGAGCGCCAGCGTTTCGATACCGGTCGATGTCGATGTCGATGTCGATGTCATGCGGCTGCGTGCCCACGCCGCCGTGTCCCCCTTGGCCGCACAGGCCAGCTTGTGGCTGGCCGCGCTGCTGGTGTGGGCGCAGGCCGAGGCCATCGCGCCGCCGTTGCTGGTGGCCTGGCTGGGCGCACTGGCGGTGGTCCTGGTGCTGCGAGCCTGGTTGCCACACGCCCACCGCCGGGCCGCGCCGGCCGCGGCGTCGCCAGCGGGCGGATCGCCCGGTGTTGCCGGTTTGCAGGGCGCGGCCTCGCTGCCGGCCCCGCGGCGGCGCCTGTGGCAATACCGGCTGCTGATCCTGGGCCATGGTGTCGTGTGGGGGGCGTTGGCATGGTTGCCGGTGTCGCTGGACGATGCGCAGCTGCAGACGGCTCTGGTCATCGTGCTGGTGGGGCTGGCGGTGGGCGCGATGGTGCTGACGCTGTTCGACTTGCCCGCGGCCTTGCTGTTCGTTGCGGCGGTGCTGCTGCCGTTGGCGGCACGCCTGGGCGCGCTGGCGGGCCCGCTGCCCACCGCCATCGCGGTGGCAGGCACGATGGCCATGCTGCTGCTGAGCTTGCTGGCATTGGCGGGCCGGCGGGCCGAGCGTGAACGCCACGCACTGGCCCGGGTGCTGCGAGCCGAACGCCACAGCGCCGACGCAGCGCGCGAGGCCCAGGCGCTGCTGAACCAGGCCTTCGAGCATGCCGGCCAGGGCATCAGCGTGTTCGACCGCGACCTGCGGCTGCGCG
>JAYVDE010000483.1:0-10803 GCA_043749575.1 Burkholderiaceae bacterium
CGCATCCAGCGTGACGGTGATGCCGTCGATCCGTGCCGCCGCGCGGTCGATAAAGCCGGCCAGGCGCAGCAGGTCGGCGTGAGCGCCGGGCACCGGCAAGGCGGGCGCGATGCGCCGGCCGCTCAGCGGATCGCTGGCCCACCAGGCCTCGGGCAGATCGCAAAAATCGTTCTGCGCGTCAATGATCAGCAACTCGGTGTGGTGGGCCATGGCGGTGCGTGTGGGTGGCGTGTTGGTGGCGCGTTGGTGGCGTGTTGGCGATGCCTGTTGGCGTGGCATGTTGTGGCGGTTGGTCGACGAACAGGCCCTGGCAAACCAAGCCCAAGCCACTGTAGCCGAGCCGATGCGGGCAGCCGTATTGCGGGCCTAAACTGGCGGCCCACCACCTGGAGCCACCATGATTCTTGAAGTCGCCGACATCCGCATCCAGCCCGGCCAGAATGCCGCCTTCGAGCAGGCGATCCAGTTCGCCTTGACGACCGTCGCCAGCCAGGCTGCCGGCATGCAGGGTTTCAGCGTCACCCGCGGCGTCGAGAGCCCCGATCGCTACTTGCTGCAAATCGTCTGGGCCACGCTGGAGGACCACACCGTGGGCTTTCGCGAAGGGCCGCTGTTTGCCCAGTGGCGCGCCATCATCGGGCCGTTTTTCGCCGCGCCGCCGGCGGTGGAGCACTTCAGCGTGGTCGCCAAGTCGGCCTGAACCAGCGCTGCCATGCTTGCCCGTGACCGATTCAAAGCGCCCATCGTGAAGCGCAGCGCACGGCGGCTAGCCCCATGAGCCGCGCCGCCGCGGTTGCCCAGGCCGAAGCCCAGTTCGACACCGGTGCGTTTTTCAGCACGCTGGCCCAGCGGGTGGCCTGCCGTACCGAGAGCCAAAACAGCGCGCGCGCACCCGAGCTGCGGGCCTACCTGGACGATCAAATTGCCCCGGCGCTGGCCGCACTGGGTTTTGCCTGCACGGTGCACCACAACCCGGTAGCCGGCGCACCGCCTTTGCTGAGCGCGCAACGCCTCGAAGACCCCAGCCTGCCCACCGTGCTGTTCTACGGTCATGGCGACGTGGTGCGCGGCCACGAGGGCCAGTGGGCCGAAGGCCGCGACCCGTGGACGCTGACCGCTGCCAACACCGACGGCACCGACGGCGCCGATGCCCCCGCGCGCTGGTACGGTCGTGGCTCGGCCGACAACAAGGCCCAGCACAGCATCAACATCGCCGCGCTGGCTGCGGTGCTGGCCGCGCGCGGCGGCCGGCTGGGTTTCAACGCCAAGTGGCTGGTCGAGATGGCCGAAGAAACCGGCTCGCCCGGCCTGGCCGAGTTCTGTAGCCAACAGCGCGACCGACTGGCCGCCGACGTGTTGATCGCCAGCGACGGGCCGCGGCTGCGCGCTGATCGGCCCACCGTGTTCCTGGGCTCGCGCGGGGTCGCCAACTTCGACCTGGTGCTGGTGGCGCGCGAAGGTGGCCACCACTCGGGCAACTGGGGCGGTCTGCTGCGCAATCCGGGCACGGTGCTGGCCAACGCCATTGCCAGCCTGGTCGACGGCCGCGGCGTGATCCGCGTGCAGGGGCTGCGCCCGCCGCCGCTGCACGCCGCCGTGCGCGCCGCATTGGCCGACATCGCCGTGGGCGGCGGCCCGGGCGACCCCACCGTCGATAGCGACTGGGGTGAGCCCGGCCTCAGCCCGGCCGAGCGCGTGTTCGGCTGGAACACGCTGGAGGTGCTGGCCTATGGCTGCGGCAACCCGGCGCAACCGGTCAACGCGATCCCACCGGCCGCGCGCGCCACCTTGCAGCTGCGCTTTGTCGTCGGCACCGATGCCCAGCGCATCCGCGCGCAGGTGCTGGCCCACCTGCAGGCCCACGGCTTGGACGGCATCACGGTGAGCGAGCCGGTGGTGATGGCCGCCACCCGGCTCGACCCCGACAACGCCTGGGTCCGGCTGGCGCTGCAGTCGCTGCAGGCCAGCACCGGCATCAAACCCGCGCTGCTGCCCAACCTGGGCGGCAGTCTGCCCAACGACGTGTTCGCCGACATCCTGGGCCTGCCCACGGTGTGGCTGCCGCACAGCTACCCGGCCTGCAGCCAGCACGCGCCGAACGAACACGTGCTGCCGGCGCTGATGCGCCAGGGTCTGGGCATGACCGCCGCGCTGCTGTGGGATGTCGGCACCCAGGCCGCCACGCTGCCGCGGCGGCCACGATGACCTGCAGCGGCCGCCAGTGCTGCCAGACCTGCCAGGCCCGCCGGCCCGCCAGTCGCCGGTTCGGCCCCGCCCACGCGGTTTGAAGTAAGTCACGAAAGGCGCGGCCAGCCCACACCTGGGCAAGGGGATACTGGCTGGCTGTGCACGCCCGGACGGGCATCGAGAGGTTGGCATGACAGCTTGGTTCCTCCGCAACGGCGCCCGCAACAGCACTCCCAGGGCGTCCCTGGCCGCGGTCGCGCTGACTGGTGGCCTGCTGCTGACGGGTGTCGTGTCGCTGACGGGTTGCGGTGAGCCGTCGGCAGCCGACTTGCTGGCCTCGGCCCGCAGCCACCTGGCCAAGAACGAGGTCGAGGCCGCGCGGCTGCAACTGAAGACGCTGCTGCAGCGCCAGCCCGACACCGCCGAAGCGCGTTTCCTGCTTGGCAAGCTGATGCTCGACAGCGGTGACCTCGCCGGTGCCGAGGCCGAGTTGCGCCGCGCGCTGGAAGGCGGCCACGCCGAAGCCACCGTGCTGCCGCTGCTGGCCCGCGCGATGGTCGGCCTGGGCAAAGGCGCGCTGCTGCTGCAGCAGTTTGGCCAGGTCAAGCTGGCCAGCGCCCAGGCCGATGCCGAATTGAAGACCCAGCTGGCCACCGCCCGCGCCGTTGACAACGACCTGGCCGGCGCACGCGAGCTGGTCAACGAGGCGCTGCAACAGGCGCCCGACTTCGCCGCAGCGCTGTTGTTGCGCGCCCGCCTGACCGCCGCCGACGGTGACAGCGCCGGTGCGCTGCAGCAGTTGGACTTGCTGCTGGCGCGCCAGGCCGACAACGCCGACGCCTGGCTGCTCAAGGGCGACCTGCTGATGCGCGGCGCCGCCGGCCAGCGCGCCACCGACACCGCGCCAGCCACGGCCGCGTACCGGCAGGCGCTGAAGGCCAAGGCCGACAGCGTGCCGGCGCATGCGGCCCTGATCAAGCTGGACATCGCCCGCAGCGACTTCGCCGCCGCCAACACCCAGTGGGTGGCCCTGCAAAAGGCAGCGCCGCGCCACCCGCAGACGCTGTTTTTCGAGGCCCTGCTGGCCGAGCAGAAGGGCGACTACAAGCGCACCCGCGAGCTGGCCCAGCTGCTGCTGCGCGGCGCCCCCAATGACCCGCAGGTGCTGGTGCTGGCTGGCCAGGCCGAGCAGAAGCTGAACTCGCTGACCCAGGCCGAGACCCACTTCACCAAGGCGATGCAGATGGTGCCCAAGGCGCCCACGCCGCGCCGCCAGCTGGCCCAGGTGCAGTTGCGCAGCGGCCAGGCCGAGAAGGCACTGGTCACACTGCGCCCGTTGCTGGAGGCCGACCCGCCCGACGCCGAGGCCCTGAGCCTGGCCGCCCAGGCCCAGATGATGCTCGGCAACACCGCCGCCGCCGACGCCAGCCTGGCCAAGGCCAGCAAGCTCTTGCCCGACGACCCCCGGCTGCGCACTGCGGTGGTCTTGTCCCGGTTGGCCAAGGGCAAGGACCCGGCGGCGATCAGCGAGTTGAAGGCCATCGCCGCGGCCGACAAGGGCAGCACCGCCGACTTGGCGCTGATCAACGTGCTGGTGCGCCAGGCCGACCTGCCCGGCGCGCTGACGGCGATCAATGCGCTGGCTGTCAAGCTGCCCGGCGATGCATTGCCTGACCAGCTGCGCGGCCGCCTGGCGCTGCAGCGCAAAGACCTTGCCGCCGCCCGCCAGGCCTTCGAGGCTGCGCTGGTTAAAAACGCCGACTACCTGCCGGCGCTGGCCGGCCTGGCCGCGCTGGACATGGCCGACAAGCAGCCGGCCGCCGCCAAGGCCCGGTTCGAGGCCTTGCTGCAGCGCAACCCCAAACACGCCGGTGCGTTGATGGCGCTGGCCGAGATCGGCGCGCGCTCGGGCAGCACGCCCGAGCAGACCGCTGCGTTGCTGGCCCGCGCGGTCGCCGCCGATCCCACCGACGCCCGGCCGCGCCTGCTGCTGGCCGACCTGCACTTGGAGGCCGGGCAGCTGAAACAGGCGATGGACGTGGCCCAGGGCGGTGTGGTGGCCATGCCCGACAACGCCGACCTGCTCGACCGCCTGGGCCGCGCCCAGCTGGCCAGCGGCCAGGCGCAGCAGGCCGTCACCACCTTCGGCAAGCTGGCCGCGCTGGCGCCCAAGAGCGCCTTGCCGCAACTGCGGCTGGCCGACGCCCACAGCGCCAACAACAACCGCAGCGGCGTGAGCGCCGCGGTGCGGCGGGCAGCCGAGTTGGCACCCGATTCGCCGCTGGTGCAGCAGGCCCAGGTCAACCTGGCGCTGCAGGACGACAAACCCGAGCAGGCGCTGGCCGTGGCGCGCAAGGTGCAGGCCCAACGGCCCGACGACGCCGCGGGCTTCAGCATGGAGGGCGACATCGAGCTGCGCCGCCGCAATTGGGATGCCGCTGCCACCGCGCTGCGCAAATCGGCGGCACGCAAGTCACCCGGCGACAGCGCCCAACGCCTGCACGGGGCCTTGCTCGCCGGCAAAAAGCCCGCCGACGCCGACAAGCTGGCGGCCGAGTGGCGCAAGAGCCACCCCGACGACCTGGCCTTCGTGTTGCACCTGGGCGACAGCGCGCTGGCCAGCGGCAACGCGGCCCAGGCCGAGGCGCTGTACGCCGAGGTGCTGGCGCGCCAGCCCGACAACGTCATCGCGATGAACAACCAGGCCTATGTGCTGGCGTTGCAAAAGAAGCCCGGCGCGGTGACGCTGGCCGAGAAGGCCTTGCAGAAGGCGCCCAAGTCACCGGCGGTGATGGACACGCTGGCCTACACGCTGGCCGCCGAGCAGAAGCTGCCGCGCGCGATCGAGGTCCAGGCCCAGGCCGTGGCCGCCGCACCGGCGGCGCCGCAGTTCCGCCTGCAACTGGCCAAGCTGCACCTGCAGGCCGGCGACAAACCCAGCGCCCGCACCGAACTGCAGACCTTGGCCAAGCTGGGCACCGCCTTCTCGCGGCAAGCTGAGGTCAGCGAACTGCTCAAACAAGCCGGGGGCGGCTGAGCGGCTGAGCGGCTGAGCGGCTGAGCGGCTGCATGGCTGCATGGCTGAGCGACTGCGTGGCTAAGCGGCTGTTCGGCTGCGTGGCTGGCTGCCTGATTGTCGGGCCGCTGCGGCGAGGCGGCCGCCGCCCGACGCCAACCTGAAAGCCAGACAAGGCGATGGCGCCCGACACCGTTCCGACCATCGCCCCGCCCGCGGCGGCGCTGCAGGACACCCTGGCCCGCCTGGACGCCAGCCGCAGCTTCAGCCACGCCACCCGCCACCGCACGCTGTTGCACCACCTGCTGGCGCGCATGCTCAGCGGCGACACCGCGGCGCTGAAGGAGAGCGTGATCGCGGTTGAGGTCTTCGGCCGGCCGGCCGACCGCTTCGACCCGGTGCGCGACAGCATCGTGCGGGTGGAGGCTCGCCGTTTGCGCGCCCGACTGGCGGCCTACAACGCCAACGAGGGCCGCGGCGCGGCGCTGCGCATCGAGCTGCCGGTAGGCAGCTACATCCCGCAGCTGGTGCAAGCCGTCGCGCTGCCCGCCAACGCCGAGGCGACGCGACGGGCGCGCGACCTGGTCGAACGTGGTGAAAACTACCTGCGCCAGGCGCTTTCGGAAGCCAACATCGAAGCCACGCTGGCACGCTTCGACGCCGCCTTGCGCGAGGCGCCCGACTCGGCGACTGGCCGGCCGCGCAACGCAGCTTTCGCCGCGCGCTGGCGCTGGCACCGGAGGTGGCATTTGTGCATTCGGCCTGGGGCAACCACCTGCTGATGCGCGGCGAACTGGCCAACGCCGAGGCCGCGTTGGCGCCCGCCCGCCAGCTCGACCCGCACTACATCAACACCCGCATGCACCTGGTCAACCTGCGCATCACCCAGGGCCGGCTGGACGATGCCACGGCCGAGCTGGCGGCGCTGGCCGAGCTGGCGCCGCAGAACATGAGGGTCGAAGGCATGTCGGCCCTGCTGGCGCTGTTGCGGCAGGACCGGGCCGCCGTGCTAATGCACTACCGCCGCGCAGCCGAGCTGATGCCCGATCACCCAGCCTGCCACGCCCATGTGGCCGGTGCGCTGGCACTGACCGGCGACCTGGCCGCTGCGCGCGAGACCCTGGCCATGGTGCACCGCCGCTTTGCCGGCCGGGTGCTCTCGCCTTATGTGCTGGCCATCGTCGCGCTGCGCATGGGTGAGCCCGAGCAGGCCTTGCTGGCGCTGCAGCGCGCGGCCGAGGTGGGCGACCCGAACATCCTGCAGGCCCCGCGCGACCCGAGCCTGGCCGCCCTGCATGACGACCCGCGTTTCGTGGCGCTTGCCGCAACGCTGCCGTTCAGGCGGTCCGGCGGCGGCGCATGGCCAGCAGCGCCACGCCGCCGCTGAGCAGCAGCAGCGCGCTGGCCGGCTCGGGGACGGCGGCCAGGGTGCCGTAGGTGATGACCCCGGGCTAGCCCCAGAAGTTGGCGGCCACGGTGGCGCCGGCGGTGTTGCCGGGGCCTGCGCCGGGCTGGCCCTCACCGCCGCCATCGCCACCCCGACCGCCGCCCGGGCCGGCGCCACCGCCAACGCCGGCGCCCTGCGGACCGCCCTGGCGTCGCGGCAGCTCGCCGTCAGGCGCAGGCGTCGTAGACCCGGCGTTTGTAGTCGAACCAGAACGGGTGCCAAAAGCCGAAAAATCGCTGCGCCATCACCACCCCGGCCAGACCAGTTTCCGGTGAGATCCACCAGTGGGTGGCGGCCAGGCCGCCCCATTGCAGCTCGCCCACCGCCGCCTCGGGCTGCAGCCTGGACGCCCGACGCGACACCGCGCCGCCCAGGCCAAAGCCCAGCCCGGGCACCGGCCCGGTCATCGGGAACTGCACGCAGTGGGCCGCCGGCACCTGGTCGACAAACATCGCCGCCAGCGTGGCCGGCTTGAGGATCGACGGCTGACCCGGCATCAGCTGGCGCAGCAAGGCCAGCATGTCGGCCTGGGTCGTGAACAGCCCGCCCGCGCCCGATTGCCGGGCCACCGGCTGGCGGTAGGCGCCAGGCCAGGGGGTGTCGTCGAGCCGCACCAGGCCGGGCTTCATCGGGTCGGCCAGGTCGCCGCGGTACAGCGCCGCCATGCGGGGCGCCTGGTCGGGCCGCAGCACAAAGCCGCTGTCGACCAGGCCCAGCGGGTTGAACAAACGCTGCGCCAGCGCATCGCCAAAGGCCTGGCCGGTGACCATCTCGCACAAGCGCGCCAGCACGTCGATGCCGAGCGCGTACTCCCAACCCTCGCCGGGCTGAAAGCTCAGCGGCAACGTGGCCAGCACCGCCATCTGCTCGGCCAGCGTGGTGGTCTGGCTGCGCACGCCGCGGGCCAGGTAGGCCTGGTAGAGCAGCGATTCGGGGTCGAACACACCGTGGCTGAGGCCGGACTGGTGCGTGACCAGGTGGCGGATCGTGATGTCGCGCGCCAGCGGCACGGTGTCGTCCAGCGAGGTAGCGCCGGGCCGCAACACCCGCAGCGCGCCGAAGGCCGGCAGATAAGCTTTCAACGGGTCGTCGAGCGACAGCCGGCCCTCGTCGGCCAGCAGCAGCAGCAGCACCGTGGTGAACAGCTTGGTGTTGGAAAACGCACGGTGGATGTGGTCGGGGCGCAGCGCCTCGCCGCTTTCGCGGTCGGCCAGGCCGGCGCAGAAGGTGGCGATCAATTCGCCATGGCGCAGCGTGGCAGCCGACACGCCGGCCAGCCGGTCGGCCGCCACCTCGGCTTGCAACACGGCGTGGGCGGCGCTGAAATCAGGCGCCGTCATTGCAATCCCCTCCGCGCTGCGCGCTGCGGGATGACCGCTTTGGAGCGGCCACGCGCGAGCATGCCCACCCTCCGCGCTGCGCGCTGCGGGATGACCGCTTTGGAGCGGCCACGCGCGGTCATGCGGCCACCTGCCAGGGGCCACCCGACTCGCCACGCGCGCGGCCGTCTTCACGCAGCTTCAACAAATGGGCCCGCAGCGAGCGCAGCGCCATCGCGTGCAGCGCCTTGGGCGTGTCGAAGTAGACCGCGGCGACCAGCGCCTCTTCGGCCACCGGCGCGCCGGCCGACAGCGACAGCAGCGCCGCCAGCACCTTGGCCTCGCGGCCCAGGCGGTGGGCGATGGTTTTTTTCACCACCGCATGCGGCTCGTCGATCAGGAAGCCGTGGCCGGGCGCCAGCCAGTCGAGGTCTTCGACCAGCAGCTTTTCGAGCGAGCGCAGGTAGACCGCCATGTCACCGTCGGGCGGGTTGATGACCACCGTGCTGCCCTGCATCAAATGGTCGCCGGTGAACAGCAGCTTTTCCTCTTCGAGCAGGAAACACAGGTGGTTGCTGGCATGACCGGGGGTGTGCACCGCGCGCAGCGTGACGCCCTCGCCCAGCTGCAGCACGTCGCCATCGGCCAGCACGTGGTCGGGCTGGAAGGCGGTGTCCTGCCACTCGGGGTAGTTGGCGACCCGGCCGTAGCTGGCCGCGCCGGTGGCGGCGACGATGGCCGCGGCGGCGGGCGAATGGTCTTTGTGGGTGTGGGTGACCAGCACCCGCGTGATGCGCCCCGGCGCGGCGGCCAGCAGCGCAGCGACATGGCCGCTGTCGTCGGGGCCGGGGTCGAGCAGCGCCCAGTCGTCGCTGCCGGGCGCGCCGATGAAGTAGGCGTTGGTGCCCGGCCCGGTCATCATGCTGCCGTTGTCGGCGGTGACCCGCAGCACACGCGGCGACAGCCAGACCGGCACGCCGGGTTTCAGCTCGACGCTGGACGTGCCGCGGCCCTCGGGGTCGAGCCGGCCGAGTTCGGCATAGGCCCAGTCGCCCAGGTTGACGGGTGTGCGGCCGCGGGCCGACTGGCCAACCCGCGGCCGGTTCAGCGGGATGCTGGCCTGCGCGCGGGCCCAGGCCACCACGTCGGCGGCGCGGGCGAAGCTGCCCAGGTGCTTGAGCGTGATCTCGGTGACGTTCATCAGCTTCAGATCACGGGCCCGCGCCACCGCCTCGGCGGGTGTCAGCCACAGTTGCTCAACCGTCTCGGTGGCGTCTTCCTGCGCGGTCTGGCCAGCGGGCGCCTCGGTGACGAAGAAGCGGGTGTCGAAGATCTTGGGCAGGCCTTTGGGCGTGATCCAATGGGCGTAGTAAGCCAGCCGGTCGGTCGCCAGCCGCACGTTGAAGCGGTCGCAGACCTCGGCCATGCCGGTCTGGTTGCCGTGCAGCGCGCGGCGCAGCGCCACCAGCTCGTCGGCCGGCAGCGCGTGCAGGTCGACCATCGCGCCGCTGGCATCGGTGGCGAACAGCAGGCCGGCTTCCTCGAAACATTCACGCACCGCGGCGACCCAGTAGTGCAAGCCGTCCGACGCGATACCCAACCGGGCGCTGGCCGCGGCGTCATCGAGGCCGTTGCAGCGTTCGTAGTGGCCGCGGTCGCTCTTGTCGAGCAGGCCGCCGGGGAACACGGTGGCGCCGCCGTTCTGGTCGCCGGGGCGCTCGGCGCGGCGCAGCATCAGCACCTCCATGCCGCGCGGCGCGTCGCGCAGCACGATCAGCGAGGCGGCGGCACGCGGCACTGGCGGCGGTGCGTCGGCCGCGGCGCTGGGCAGGGACGGCCGGTGTTGGGCTTGAGCGGGGTCACGGGTTGGGTCGGTCATGTCAGCCTCCAATCGCCACGCCGGATGCCCGCAAGGCGGCGATCTCGTCGGCGCTGAAGCCGGCTTCGGCGAGCAAGATGTCGGTGTGGCTGCCGGCTTTGACCGGCGCAGTGGGCTGGGCCAGCTGGCTGCGTGAGAAGCGCGGCGCGGGGGCCGGCTGGGTGACGCCGCCGATGTCGATGTAGGCGCCACGGGCCACCGCGTGCGGGTGCTGGGCGACCTCGTCGATGCGCAGCACCGGGGCAAAACAGACATCGGTACCTTCGAGCAGCGCGCTCCATTCGTCACGGGTCTTGGCGGCGATCAAGCGGCCGATGTCGGCGCGCATCTCGGGCCAGCAGCGGCGGTCGTACTGGCGCTGGAGGTAGCTGGCATCGAGCCCGATGCGCTGCACCAGCTCGGCAAAAAACTTGGGTTCCAGCGCGCCGATCGAGACCCACTGGCGGTCCGACGTGGCGTAGGTGTCGTAGAACGGTGCGCCGCCATCGAGCAGGTTGGCCGCGCGCTCGTTGACGTTCCAGGCGCCGCTGGCGGCCATGCCGAAGAAAATGCTCATCAGCGACGAGGCGCCGTCGACCATCGCCGCGTCGACCACCTGGCCCTGGCCCGACCGGCTGCGCTCGAAGATCGCCGCCAGGATGCCGAACGCTAGGTAGAGCGCGCCGCCGCCGTAGTCGCCGACCAGGTTGAGCGGCGGCACCGGTTTGTCCTTGCCGCCGATGGCGTGCAGCGCACCGGTCAGCGCGATGTAGTTCAGGTCGTGGCCGGCGGCCTGCGACAACGGGCCGGTCTGGCCGAAACCGGTCATGCGGCCGAACACCAGGCCGGGGTTGCGGGCCTGGCAGGCCTCGGGGCCCAAGCCCAGGCGCTCGGCCACGCCGGGGCGAAAGCCCTCGATCAGCACATCGGCGCGGTCGATCAGGCGCAGCGCGGCATCGCGGCCGGCGGGCTGCTT
>JAYVDE010000484.1:0-10799 GCA_043749575.1 Burkholderiaceae bacterium
AACCGCTGTCGCGGGCATGGTTCAACAGCAGCAGCGTCCCGGTTGCCATGGTCACCCCGTACATCGACAAACGCGATAGACGTCCCAACGAGAGGAAGCGGGCGTCGGCGCGGCGCGGCGGCTCTTGCATGATGCCGTCACGCGCCGGCTCCAGGCCCAAGGTCATGGCCGGTGGCCCATCCATGATGATGGCGATCCACAGGATGTGCAGCGCTGTGAACGGCATGGGAAGGCCCAGCAGCTGGGCGCCCAGCACGCTGATGATGGCGCCAATGCTGGTCGAAACTTGAAAGCGAACGAACTTCACGATGTTGTCGTAAATCGTACGGCCCTCCTTCACGGCGTCGACGATGGTGGCGAAGTTGTCGTCGGTCAGCACCATCGTGGCGGCCTCTTTGGTCACCTCGGTGCCGGCGATGCCCATGGCCACGCCGATGTCGGCGTTTTTCAACGCGGGTGCGTCGTTGACGCCGTCACCCGTCATCGCCACGACATGTCCCAGCGCCTTCAACGCCTGCACGATCTTGACCTTGTGCTCAGGCGCGACTCGGGCGAACACGGCCGTGTCCTCGATGCGACGGGACAGTTCGTCGGCTTCGATCCGGTCGAGCTCAGCGCCCGTCAGCACGGCGCCTTGCAGGCCCAGCTCGCGGGCGATGGCGGCCGCCGTGAGGCTGTGGTCACCGGTGATCATCTTGACCGTGATGCCGGCTTGTTTGCACAAGGCAATCGCCGCGCGCGCTTCGGGCCGCGGTGGATCGATGATGCCGACCAGCCCGATCAGCAGCAGCTGGTCGGCCCAGACCATCAGGTCGCCGGCGGGGTCGAACGTGTCCGCAGGAATGTCGCGCGCCGCGATCGCCATCACCCGCATCGCGCGGCCGGCCAAATCGGCGTTCTCGGCCAGGAATGCGCTGCGTGTCGCCTCCGTCAAGGGCAGCGCGCCGTCGGCGCCGAGGTACGACGCCGCGCGCAGCAGCAAGACATCGGGCGCGCCCTTCACGTACATGCGCACCTGCGCGCCGTCGTGGTGAAAAGTGGCCATGAACTTGTGCGCGGAATCGAATGGGATCTCGGCAATGCGCGGGTTGTGCTCAAGGAGCAATTCACCGGCGACACCGCCTTTGGCGGCCAGCGCCAGCAGCGCGCCTTCGGTCGGGTCGCCGATGAGCAGGCCGTCGCGGATGCGTGATTCAGAACACAGCACTGCCGGCGTGAGCAAGGCCAGCAAGTCGGGCAGCGGCTCGCCATCCTCGCTGCCAATGCAGCCGCCGACGCCATAACCCTCACCGGTGACGGCAAAACGTCGGTCTCGGTAATACACCGAGCGCGCAGTCATCTGGTTGAGGGTCAGGGTGCCTGTTTTGTCGGAACAGATCACCGTCGTCGAGCCCAGCGCTTCCACCGCCGATAGCTTCTTGACGATCGCCCGGTTGCGAGCCAGTCGGTGCATGCCGATGGCCAGCGTCACCGTCACCACAGCGGGCAGGCCTTCGGGAATCGCGGCCACGGCCAGTGCGATCGAGGTCATCAGTGTCTGCAACAGCGGATTGCCGCGCGCCATGCCGATGACAAAGATCAGCAGCACCATGGCGCCGGCCACGATCGCCAGCCGCTTGCCAAGGGCGTCGAGCTGGATCTGCAGCGGGGCGGCACTTTCTTTTGCCGTGGCCAACAGGCCGGTGATGCGACCCATTTCCGTGGCCATGCCGGTGGCGCAGACCAGCAGTTCGAGCCGACCCCGGGTGACCACGGTGTTCATGTAGGCCATGTTCGACCGCTCGGCGAGCGGGTGATCACCGACCGAGAGGGCGTCAACGAACTTGCCCACGGCATGCGACTCGCCGGTCAATGCCGCCTCGGCGACTTCAACGTTGTGGGCGGCCAGTACGCGGCCATCGGCGGGTATGCGGTCGCCGGCCTCGAGCAGCACGATGTCACCCGGCACCAGGTCATGGGCCAGGATGTTGCACACCTCCCCACCACGCCGCAACCGGGCATGCTGGGCCAGCATCTTCTTGAGGGCGGCCAATGTCGCCTCAGCGCGGTACTCCTGATAAAAACCCAAGGCGGCATTGAAGACCACCACGAGCAGAATCACTGCAGCGTCTTCAAGATTACCGACCGCTCCAGCCAGCACAGCGGCGCCGACCAGGACCCCAACCAGCAGGTTCTTGAATTGGTCAATGAACTTCAACCACAGTGCACGCGGCTTATTCGCGGCGAGCTGGTTGGTGCCGAAGCGCTGCAAGCGCAGACCAGCCTCCAAGCTGCTCAAGCCCCGGTCCAGGTCGCTGTCAAGTTGCGTGGCGCATGCCGAGACCGGCAGGCTGTGCCAAGCCGGGGTTGGCGTAGTGTCTGACGGCGGCTGCGGCTGCGGCTGCGGCTGCGGCTTCGGGCGCTCGGCGGGCGCGCTGGCGGCGGCGTCGGTCAAGTAGATGGTCCCGCAGCAAAGGCGTGTCGCAGGCGGCGATCACTCACCGCGTCATGCCCGCAGTTTTTTGCGACGGTACGGTTTGGGCTCATACGCCTGCCGCAATGTGCATCACCTTCAAGCGCTGGTAGGCCATCAGCCCGGCAAACAACCCCGGCACAGCGCCTCGGCACAGCGCCGGCAACGCTGATCTGCAGCCCGGCGGGCTCTTCAATAGCCAAAGGCTCGCCGAAGGTGTGGACAAGGGTAGCTTTGGTCATGGCTGGACTTGGCCGAAGGTTCTGGTGCAGTGTCAGGCTGTTTATTCTGAGGCCCACAGCGTCTTCGAGCAGGGTGCGTCGGCCCAGCGGCGGAACCCGGTGAACGCCAGCGGGCACAATCTGTCGCCATGACCTTGCAGACTCGCACCGCTGCGGCTGCCGCCGTCCGCGCCGTCCGCGCCGCCCACTTCAGCAAGCGCGCCTTGCTGGTGGTCTGCTCGCTGTCGCTGCTGGGCGCTTGTGCGTCGCGGTCGGTCGAGGTGGCGCCCAAGCCGACCGACCCCGCGGCCTATGTCACCTGGGACTGCGAGCGCCTGCACGACGAGATCGACGCGGTGCAGTTTCGTGCGGCCGATGTGGCCTATGCGGTCGATGCCCGCGCCGGCAACAACCTGATCGCGCTGGGCCTGGGTGTCACGGTGTTCTGGCCGGCGCTGCTGGCCATGCGTCCCGACGGCCCTGAAGCCGAACAGCTGGCCGAGTTGCGGGGCCGCTACGACGCCTTGAATGTCGTGTCGGCGCGGCGGGCGTGCGGGCCACCGTCTGAGGCCATGCCGGCCCGCCGGGCGGCTGCGTTGCCCGTGGCGCTGGGCGAGCGCCTGGTCTACGAGGAGCGCATCGGCCAGGGCACCGCTTCACGCCAACTGGGCCTGCAGGTCACCGCGTTGCGGCGCGACCAGATCGAATACCGCGTCGACCTCGACGGCCGGGTCTTCGACGCCGGCTGGCGCCAGGACCGCGCCGGCAACGTGATGCTCGATGCCCGTGCACCCTTGATCGGCTGGCGCCAGTTGCTCAAGACCGACCTGGTGCTGGGCCAGGTGCTGTCGGGCGAACTGGCGGCCGCCGACGAAAACGTGGCCAGCGCCCGGGTGCGCGGGCAGGTGGTGGCCACCGGCGATCAAACCGTGGCGGGGCGCCGTTTCGACGTGGCGGTGATCGAGCTGTTCGGTGAATCGCCGAACGCCCGCGGCAGCGCCGACGACATTGCCCAGACCAGCACCCGGCTTGATGGTGTGATGGCCGTTGACCGCAGCAGCGGCGTGCTGCTGCGCCTGGAGGTGCGCAGCAGCAATGCCGATTTCGCCGTGCGCCGGCGCCTGCTGCGTATCGATCCGGCGGGCCGCTGACGGCCGCTGACGGCCGCCGATGGCTCGCCATGCCGTCGCCTGTGTTGGTGGCCAGGTCACCGATTTACCGATCTTTACCTCGTGAGCAAAGCCCGGAAAAGGGGGCTCTGCAGAATCTGTTTCATCCCATCAACCTACCGGTGACCACGATGCGCCAGACTGCCATGTCCCCACAAACCAGCCACCGCAGCGCGCTGCGCCAGTTCACCACCTTCACGCTGGTGATGGCGCTGGCCGGTGCCACGGCCAGCCTGGCCCAGGCCCAGCCCATGACCGGCATGAGCGGCAAGGACGGCATGGGCCCGCGCCACGGTGCCCAGCAAGCCGCCCACCAGCCGCACGGTGGGCAAGGCGACATGATGATGATGTCCGAGCGCATGCTCGACTCGGTGGGCGCCAGCGCTGAGCAAAAAACGCGGGTGCGCGACATTCTGAAGACCGCCCAGGACGAGCGGCGCCAGCAACGCGAGGCCGGCCAGGCGCAGCAGCAGCAGATGCTGCAATTGCTGAGCGCGCCGCAGGTCGACGCCGCTGCCGCCGAGGCACTGCGCCAGCAGCAGCAGGCGCGCCACGACGCGGCCAGCAAGCGCATGCTGCAGGCCATGCTCGACGTGCAGGCCGTGCTCACGCCCGAGCAGCGGGCGAAGATGGCCGAGCAGATCAAGGCCCGCCAAGACATGATGGGCCGCCACCAACGTGAGCGTCAGCAGCTGCAGGCGCCGCGCAGTTGACCGCCCGGGCACTGGCTGCCCTGGCCGCGCCGACGCCTGCGGGCGTTGTCGCAGCCACTTGTTTTGGAACCCTGCCGCCATGAATGCGAAGCTGCTGCTGATCGACGACGACATCCGCCTGACCGCGATGGTCGGCGACTACCTGCGCGCCAACGGCTACGAGGTTGACAGCGCCGGCTCGCTGGCCGCTGGCCGCGACCGCTTGCGCGCCGGCCCCTACGACGCGCTGGTGCTCGACCTGATGTTGCCCGATGGTGATGGCCTCGACCTGACCCGCGAGTTGCGCGCCGATGCCCGGCACAGGCGGCTGCCGCTGCTGATGCTGACCGCCCGCGGCGAGCCGCTCGACCGGGTGCTCGGGCTCGAACTGGGCGCCGACGACTACCTCGCCAAGCCCTTCGAGCCACGCGAGTTGCTGGCCCGCATCAAGGCGTTGCTGCGCCGCGCCAGCCCCGAGCCGGCGACCGATGAACTGCTGCGTTTCGGCCGGCTCGAGATCGACTTGGCGGCCCGCCAGGCCCGCATCGACGGCAAGCCCACCGACCTGACCGGCCACCAGTTCGACCTGCTGGTGGTGTTGGCCCAGAGTGCCGGCCGGGTGATGACCCGCGACCAGATCATGGACGCGTTGAAGGGCCACCCGATCGAGGCCTTCGACCGCAGCATCGACGTCCACGTCTCGCGCATCCGCGCCTGTATCGAGGACGACCCCAAGATGCCACGCCGGGTGCTCACCGTGCGCGGCTCGGGTTACGTGTTTGCACGCAAGCAGGACGCGCGGGAATGACGCGTCTGACTGCCCGGGTTCCGCCTCAGTTTGCCCAGCCACCCCGCACCGCCATGACGGGTCTTCCGATGCACTCGCTCGGAGGGCGGAGCGGTTGAGATCACTCTACCTGCGCATCTGGCTTACCGTGGTGGCTGCGCTGGCGTTGTTTGCGCTGGTCTCGGGCTGGATGTGGCAGCGCCATGTCGAGCAAGAGCGTGCGCGTTTCGAGACCGCGGCCATTGAACGCCTGGCCGCCTGGGCCGAACTGGTGCAGCGGGCGCTGCCCGGTGCCGACGCGTCGGTGGTCGAGCAGGCCGAGGCACTGCACGAGTGGTCGGGCCGGCTGCGGGTGCCGATGGCGCTGGACGACCGGCGGGGCCTGCGCATCGCCGCGTCCGACAGCTTTTTGCGCCGCGAGGCCGGCGGTGCACCCCGCGCCAACGCCGTGGTGCTCGACGATGGCCGCACGCTGTGGCTGGCCCGCCGCAGCCTGCGCCGGCCGCCCTCGGCTGACTTGTTGGACGGCCCTGTCAACCCGCCCGGCCCACCCGGCGAGCGTGCCATGGCCTATGGCCTGCCGGGCGAGAACGGTCCGGGCTGGCACAGTGCCGATGCCGACCGCGGTGCCATCGGCGCCTTGATGATGCCGCGCGGCCCCCGTGGCCCGGTGTTGGGCGACCACCCACCCGGCCCGGCACTGGGTGACCGGCCCAGTGCGTTGGCCCCACTGGCCCCGCTGCCGCCACTGCCTTTTGGCCTGCCGCAGGCGCTGGGCCCGCTGGCGCTGGTGGCCGTGCTGTTCATCGCGGTGGCGGCCGGCGCCTACCCGGTGGTGCGGCGGCTGACGCGCCGGCTGGAGGCCTTGAAACAGGGCGTGCGCGCCTTCGGCCGGGGCGACCTGGCGCTGCGGGTGGACGCATCGGGCCACGATGAGGTGGCCGAGGTCGCCGCCACCTTCAACCAGGCGGCCGAACGCATCGAGGCGCTGGTACGCAGCCACCAGACCTTGCTGGCCAATGCCAGCCATGAACTGCGCTCGCCGCTGGCCCGCCTGAAGATGGCGGTAACGATGTACGGCGAACTGCCCGAACCGCAGCGCGCCGGCCTCAAACGCGAGATCGACACCAACGTGGCCGAGCTCGACGCGCTGGTCGAGGAAGTGCTGCTGGCCAGCCGGCTCGATGCCCGCGTGCCGCTCGACCGCAGCGACCGGGTCGATCTGCTGGGCATCGCCGCCGAAGAAGCGGCGCGGGTCGACGCCGAGGTCGAGGCGGTGGGCACCACCGTGGGTGGCACCGCGGGCGACACCGTGGCGCTGCAAGTCACCGGCAACGAGCGCCTGCTGCGCCGGGCACTGCGCAACCTGCTCGAGAACGCCCGCCGCTACGGCGGTGGCGAGATCACCACCCTGGTGGCGGCCGACGCCGACGGCGCGGCGCGCATCAGCGTCTGCGACCGCGGCCCGGGCGTGCCGGCCGAGCTGCGCGAGCGCATCTTCGAGCCCTTCTTCCGCTTGCCCGGCCATGCCGAGCGCGAAGGTGGCGTCGGCCTGGGTCTGAGCCTGGTGCGGCAGATCGTGTTGGCCCATGGCGGCCAAGTGGCCTGCGAGGCGCGCGAGGGCGGTGGCAGCTGCTTCGTCATCCAGCTGCCGCCGGGTGTGCCGGCCAGCCCGCAAGCCCAGCCGGCGCCGGGCACGGCAAGCGGTGCAGCGGTCAGGCCGTTGCCGAAGCCGGGTTGAGCGCGGCCCGGCCGCGTTGCCGTGCCAGCACCCAGGCCAGCAGGCTGCCCAGTGCCAATGCGGCCACCGTCAGGCCGGTGGTCGACGCGATCCAGAAACCGGGTGCGCCCTGCAAGGCCGTCGGCACCACGCCGCCGGCGTTGAAGGCCAATGCGTAGCCACCACCCAAGCCCACACCCCACAACGCGCCGACATAGATCAGCGTGGGCAGCGTGGCGATGCGCCAGGCCCGCAGCACGAAAGCGGCCACCGTCTGCACCGCGTCGGCGGCGTGGAACAGCGCCACCCAGGCCAGCAGCGGCAGCGCGGCGGCCAGCACCGTGGGGTTGTCGGTGTAGAGGCGCAGCACCGGCTCGCGGGCCAGGAACACCAGCCCGCCCACCACCAGCGCCACCCCGCCGGTGAACTGCAGGCCGTGCCAGCCCAGGCGCCGGGCGTCGCGCAGGTCGCCCGCGCCGATGCGCTGGGCCACCAGCGTGCTGGTGGCGTTGCTCAGGCCCAGCGGCATCATGAACAACAGCGACACCAGGTTGGCCGCGATCTGGTGGCCGGCGACCGCGGTTTCGCCCAGCCGCGAGATGAAGATCGCCATGAAGGCGAAGCCGGTCACCTCAACGCCGATGCCCAGGCCCATCGGCACGCCCAAGCGCAGCAGCGCGCGCAGCGAGGGGCCATGCGGCGCACGCTGGCCAGGCGACGTCAGCTCAAAGCGGCGGTAGAACGGGTCGCGCCGCAGCACCACCATGGCCACCAGCAGCTGGGTCCACATCGCCAGCGCGGTGGCGATGCCGCAGCCCACCACCCCCATGGCCGGCAGGCCCAGCGCCGGCAGGCCCGTGACCAGGGCCAGCGACAGCGGCACCTTCAGCGCCAGCCCGCCCAGCTGCAGCGCCATCACCGCCTTGGGCCGCGACACCGAGGTGTTGAAACCGCGGTAGACGGTGAACAGCAGTGCCGCCGGCAGTGCTACCGCCAGCCCCAGCAGGTAGCCGCGCACCTTGTCGGCCACCTCGGGCCCGGCCTTGGCCAGCGCCAGGAAAGGCGCCGGAAACACCAGCAGCGTGCAACCCAGCAGCGCCAGCGCCAAGGCCAGCCACAGCGCCTGCCAGGCCTGGTGGCCGGCCTCGCGCAGGCGCTGCGCGCCGTAGAGCTGGCCGACGATGGGGCTGACCGCCAGCACCACGCCCATCAGGCCGATGAAGATGGTGATGTAGGTCGCGCCACCTACGGCCAACGCGGCCAGGTCGGTGGGCGAATGGCGGGCCACCAGCACGGTGTCCACAGTGCCGAAGCCCAGCACCGCCACCTGGCCGATGAACACCGGCCAGGCCAGCGGCACGATGCGTTGCACGCTGGCGCGCAGCGTGCAACGGGCGGTGTCGGTCAGTGGTGCAGCGTTGGCGCTGGCCGCCGTTGCGCCCGGCGTGAGCGAGCCCTCCTCGTTGGGACGGCCGGGTGGCGCGCTCATGACGCAGCCCGGCCGCTGGCGGCGATCAGGCTCGCGGCCGTCGGCGTGGGCGTGGGCGCACCGGTGCCGGGCGCCGGCCGCACCCGCTCGGCATAGCGGTTGAAGCGCCAGGCCGTGCCTGCCATCGTGATGCGGCGCCAGACGCTGCGTTTGTCGCCCGGGCTGAGGGCAGGCCAGTGCTGCACCTCGTCCTCGGTGCGTCCGCAGCCCTTGCACAGCGCATCTCCCTGGGCGGTGGTGCAGATCGCGATGCAGGGTGCATCGGGCATCTGCGCATACCAGGCAAGCCAGGCGGTGCGGGCGGCGGCGGGCAGCGTGGCCTCGTCGGCCAGCGCTTCGCGGTAGTACACCAGCAGCGCGTAGACCTCGGCCAGTGCCAGCACCTCGCGGCAGGCGGTGATGCCGTCGGCCGAGGGTGAGCGCTCGCGCCACCAGTTGATGGCGGCTTCAATGTCGGTGATGTGCAGACCAGCCATGGGTGCAGGGGTTGTCAGTGCAGGGACAGCAGCAGCGGCAGGCTGGGCCCGGGGTGGTGGGAAGCGGGCGGCAAATGCCACTGAGCGTGGTGCGTGGTCCTGCCGGCAAGGGGCGCCGAGCATAGCGCGGGCTGTTGAGCCTGCGCCGGCACCGGGGCATGCATACTTTGCCTTATGAAGTTTTGGCTTGAGTTCAGACCTTGGTCATTGCCGCGGCCTTCAGCCTGGGGCGCAGCGTTGTTGTTGGCAATTGGGCTGCCGGCGGCGCCGGTCGCGCTGGCAGGTGAGTTCAGCGACGAGTTCGACCGCCAGCGTTTCAAGGATGCGCTGCAGCACGAGGTCGCCTTTCGCGAGGCTGCGATCCACGTTGCCTGGAGCGCCGAGCCGCTGTGCGACGACACCACCGAGATCGAACCGTTTGTGCTGTGGTCGCTGCGCGGCGTGAAATCCGGTCTGTCGGCGCACCAGGAGCGCTTGTTCAGCCAGGCCACCGGCATGGACGAGCATTGGCGCATCGTCTGGATGGACGAGTCAGTGCCCGACGAGATGCGGCTCGGCCAACGGGTGCTGGCGATCAACGGCCGTGCCCTGCCGGCGCCGAGCACGCGGGTCGAGATGGGCGCGGTGTTCCGCGGCGGCGCCCCGCTGTCGGTCGACGACCAGGCTTTCTGGGACGTGCTGCACCTCGCCCGGGGCGAGGCCAACGCCGCATCGTCGATGACGCTCACGCTCGATGGTGGCGCCCAGGTCTTGGTCGGCACGCAGACGGGCTGTGCCGGCACGGTGACGGCCAGCGCCTTCGACGACGAACCCGCCAATTTCCTGCGCCAGGAAGGCCGGCGCAGCAAGATCCCCGGTCATGCGCTGATGGAAGCCCGCAGCCGCGATGAGCGGCGCTGGCTGGCGGCTTTCGGCACCTACTTTCTGGCCAGCGAGCAGTCGATCCTGCGGCAGCGCTCGTCGGACAAGGTGGGCAACGCCTTCCTGATCGGCAAGGTGCTGGCGCTGGCCGTACCAGGGGCTGGCACGGTGCTGGCGGCGGTTGAAGCGCGGACCCAGCGCACGCTGCAGGTCGACGGCCTGGTCGGTGCTGCCGATCTGTTCGCCAACGAGGTGGTGCTGGCGATGGGTGGCGACCCGTCGGCGGGCCTGCAGCTGTCGGACCGGCTGAAGGCCCAAGGTGTGCGGGCCGACGTGGTGGGCATGAGCGAGTTTCGGCGCGCCAACGTCCAGATCCACCTGCAGCAGCTGGCGGAGATCGAAAGTGCCCGGCGCAAGGCCGAACTGGCCGCCACCGCCGCCGCAGCGGCCGCAGCCGCCGGCGGCAACGGCGCGGCGAAACCGCCGTAACGCCGCCCACCAACGGCGAAGGCGGACGCAAGGTCCGCCTTCTGGTGGTGAGTCGAGGCGTCACTGGGGCCTCGCTGCAGGCGACCCAATGGGCCTGCTGAGCCTGCCCCCGCGGTCCTCGGCGGGCTTGAAGTGCCGAGCAGGCCCTTGCGGGCTCGTGGGTGCCGAGCAAGCCCTTGCGGGCTAGGGCCTGCCGACCGGCAAGCCCCTGGGCTTACTTGGTGCGGCGCGGGCCGCCAAACGGCTTGCCGCCGCCGAAACCGGCGCGTGCCGGACGCTCACTGCGGTCACCGCCGCCGAAGCCTTCACTGCGCGGAGCAGCTGTGCGGCTGTCGTTGCGGAAGCCGCCTTCGCGGAAGCCGCCCTGGGGCGCGCCGTCGCGGTTGCCACCGTCACGGAAACCACCTTGGGGCGCCGCCGCATCGCGGAAACCACCTTGCGGG
>JAYVDE010000485.1:0-4066 GCA_043749575.1 Burkholderiaceae bacterium
GCGTGCCGCCGGCCGCTGATGCTGATGCTGTTGCCGCCGATGCCGCTGCTGCCGTTGCCGCTGATGCTGCCTAGGCCGCCGAAGCCGCCGGCTGGGCCGCCCGCACCTCCACCCGCACCTGCTCGGTCAGTTCGGCCCTCAGTGCCGAGAATTCGGCCGAGGTCTTGATCGAGTAGTGCCGCGGGTGGGCCAGCGGCACGGTCCGGTCGAGCTTGATGCGGCCGGGCCGCGCGCTCATCACCACCACCCGGCTGCCCATGAACACCGCCTCGTCGATGTCGTGGGTGACGAACAAGACGGTCTTGCGCTCGCTGGCCTGGTCACCCTCCCAGATGCCCAGCAGCAGCTCCTGCATCTGCTCGCGGGTCTGGTGGTCGAGGGCGCCAAAGGGTTCGTCCATCAGCAGCATGCGCGGGCTGTTGGCCAGCGCCCGGGCAATCGCCACCCGCTGCTGCATGCCGCCCGACAGCTGCTTGGGAAAGTGCTGCTCAAAGCCATGCAGGCCCACCTGGTGCAGAAAAGCGGCGGCGATCTCCCGCTGCTGGCCCTGCGGCAGGCCGCGCTCGCGCAGGCCGAAGCAGACGTTTTGCTGCACCGTCAGCCACGGAAACAGCGTGTAGCTCTGGAACACCATGCCGCGGTCGGCACCGGGGCCGCTGATGCGCTGGCCGTCGAGCAGCACCTCGCCGCTGCTCTGCTGGTCGAGCCCGGCGACGATACGCAGCAGCGTGCTCTTGCCGCAGCCGCTGGGGCCCAGGATGGTGACAAAGTCGTTCTCGGCCACCGCCAGGTCGGTGGCCTGCAACGCGACAGTGGGCACGCCGCCGGATTGGGCGGGAAAGCTGCGCGAAACACCGCGCAGCTGCAGCAGGGTGGGGCTCATGGTGGTCATCTCGGTCATCGCCCCGTCATCGCCCCGTCACCGCCCCGTCACCGCCCCGTCACTGCCCCGTCACTGCCCCAGCTGGGCCCAGGGGAACAGCTTGCGGTTCAAGGCCTTGAAGGCCAGGTCGCTGACCAAGCCGATCACGCCGATGACGATGATGCCGAAGATGATCTGGTCGGTGGCCAGCAGCGCCTGGCTGTCGGTGATCATGTGGCCGATGCCGCTGCTGGCGCCGATCAGCTCGGCGACGATCACGTAGGTCCAGGCCCAGCCCAGCACCATGCGCAAGATCTCGGCAATCTCGGGCGCGGCGCCGGGGATCAGCACCCGCTTGACCAGGCTGGCATCGCTGCTGCCCAGGGTATAGGCGGCCTCGACCAGATCACGCCGGGTATTGCCCACCACCACCGCGATCATCAGCACCAGCTGGAAGAAGCTGCCGATGAAGATCACCGCCAGCTTCTGCGATTCGCCGATGCCGGCCCACAGGATCAGCAGCGGGATGAAGGCGCTGGCCGGCAGGTAACGCGCAAACGACACGAAGGGCTCGAAGAACGCCTCGACCGGCTTGTAGGCGCCCATCGCCACGCCCAGCGGCAAGGCCAGCCCAGCGGCGATGACAAAGCCGCCCAGCACCCGCCAGACCGTCATGGCGATGTCGTAGCCAAAGCCCATCTCGGTCAGCAGCAGCCAGCCGCTGCGCAGCATCTGCAGCGGGTCGGCCAGAAAGGTCTTGGAGACAAAGCCGCCGAAAGTGGCCAGCGACCAGACCGCCACGAACAGCACGAAGAAGGCGATGCCGAACGCGACTTTGGCGCCCGGCGCCACCGGCACCAGCGGTTTCATGGCGGCGCCCTGGGCGGCGAATCACTCGACCGGCCCGCTGCGTGCATCACTTCAGGAAACGCGTGTCGGCGAGCTTGGCCATGTCGGGCAGCGCCTTGATGATGCCGGCCTCCAGCAGCAGCGCCGCCGCTTCCTTGCTGAACTCGGCATGTTCGCCGTTGGCGAAAAAGCGCTGGTTGGCCTCGCGGTCCTGCCAGCGCAGGTAGGCCTGGCTCTTCTCGAAAGCCTCGGCGGTCTGCTTGACATCGGCGCCCATGATCGCGAAGCTTTTCGAGGGCTCGGCCTTGATCATCGCCAGCGCGTCGAAGTAGCCGTCGGCCAGCGCCTTGGCCGCCTTGGGGTTCTCGCTCAGGAACTTCGGCGTGCAGCCAAAGGTGTCCATCACCATCGGGTAGTCCAGCGTGGTGGCGATGATCTTGCCGGCCTCGGGTTTGGCGCGCACCGCGCTCAGGTAGGGCTCGTAGGTCATCGCGGCGTCAAGGCCGTCGGTGCCGGCGATCATCGCGTTGGCGGCGGCCTGCGGCGACAGGTTGACCACCTTCACGTCCTTGATCGTCAGGCCGTTTTTCTTCAGCATCCAGACCAGGCCGAAATACGGCGCGGTGCCGGGCGCGTCGGCGGCCACGGTCTTGCCCTTCAGGTCGGCGATCTTGCTGATGCCGGGCTTGACCACCATGCCGTCGGCACCGTAGCTCTTGTCGAGCTGGAAGATCTGGGTCGTGGCCACGCCATTGGGCCAGCGTGGCCAGGGCAGCGGCCAGGGCCAGGGTCGAGCGGGGGATCGACTGGGTCATGCGGGGCTCCAAGGGCAAACGGGGTTGCGGGCGGGACGGGACGGGATGGCGGTTGGGATGGGGGCTTGGATGACGGTTGGGATGACGGACAGGCGGCGGGGTTTACAGACGGATTTGCGGCAGGTTTGCGACAGGGTTGCGGCAGGTTTGCGAAGGCAATTGCGGCCGTGTTGGCGGCAGGGAACTCAGGCCGGCGTCCACAAGGCCGGCAGGTCGGGCAAGCTGCGCAAGATGCGCGCCAGCGAGCCGTCGCGCACCATTGCGGTGGCGGTCTCGATCTCGGGCGCCAGGAAACGATCTTCGAACATCGCCGCGCTGCGGCTGCGCAGCAGCGCGTGCGCGGCTTCCAAAGGGGCCGAGCTTTGCAGCGGCCGCAGAAAATCGATGCCCTGCGCGGCGGCCAGCCATTCGATGCCCAGGATGTGCGCGGTGTTGCTGATCATCGGCTGCAGCCGCCGCGCCGCGAAGGTGGCCATCGAGACATGGTCTTCCTGGTTGGCGCTGGTCGGCAGGCTGTCCACGCTGGCCGGATGGGCCAGGCTCTTGTTTTCGCTGGCCAGCGAGGCGGCGGTCACGTGGGCGATCATGAAGCCCGAGTTGAGACCGGCGTTGGCGGTGAGAAACGGCGGCAGCCGCGACACGCTGGCGTCGATCAGCATCGCGATGCGACGCTCGGCGATCGCACCGACCTCGGCAATGGCCAGCGCCATCGCGTCGGCGGCCAGCGCCACCGGCTCGGCGTGGAAGTTGCCGCCACTGATCATGATGTCGTCGTCGGCAAAGACCAGCGGGTTGTCGGTCACCGCATTGGCCTCGCGCACCAGCACCAGCGCGGCATGGCGCAGGCTGTCCAGGCAGGCACCCACCACCTGCGGCTGGCAGCGCAGGCTGTAGGGGTCTTGCACGCGTTCGTCGCCGTCGGCCAGCGACTGGCCGCTCCAGAGCTGGCCACCCCCCTCGGGGTGCGGACGGCGAACCGCGCCGGCTTCGGGGCCTTGACGATGGGAGCGACGGATGGCGCTGCCGGCCAGCAGCGCGCGGTAGTACATCGCCACATCGATCTGGCCGGGCTGGCCGCGCAGCGCATGGATGCGCGGGTCGAACGGACCGTCGCTGCCACGCGCGGCATCGACCGTCAGCGCGCCGACCAACAACGCGGCCTCCAACACCGGCTCGAAGCTCAGCAGCGCGTGCAGCGCCAGTGCGGTGCTGGTCTGGGTGCCGTTGATCAGCGCCAGGCCTTCCTTGGCCTGCAGTTGCAGCGGGGCGATGCCGGCGGCGGCCAGCGCCAGTGCGGCCGGCTGGCGTTGGCCATCCCGCCACATCTCGCCCTCGCCCATCAGTGCCAGCGTCATGTGGGCCAGCGGCGCCAAGTCGCCCGACGCGCCGACCGAGCCCTGGCTGGGCACGTGGGGGCTCAAGCCCGCGTTGTGCACGGCCACCAGGGTGTCGACCACGACCGGCCGCACACCCGAGTGGCCGCGCGCCAGGCTGGCGGCCTTCATGGCCAGCATCAGCCGCAGCACCGGCGCGCTCAGCG
>JAYVDE010000486.1:0-4065 GCA_043749575.1 Burkholderiaceae bacterium
CCGAGGCCTGGTTGCCGATGGCCGTGCCGGCGGCCGGAGCCGCGATGGCCGACGCTGGCGCTATGAATACAGCCGCCGCCAGGGCCAACGCACCCGTGGCCCGCGAGAGGTGGTGCCTAAGGCGGCGCGTGAGGTTGACCCAACTGAAGTTCATGACTTTGCTCCTTGCAATGGTTCTGCTACCAGGCTTATCGGTAACAAAGTGCTTTTCTGAAGAGGATTCGGCAGGTCCATCAACGCGCAGCTGATGCGGCCGTCGCTGCCGTCGCTGCCGAGATCACCCGAACGCGCGCGGTGGTCGTGAACGACGCGCCTGCGGCGAGTTGCTGTTCGGGCCAGCGCAGCGAGCGGTACTCATTCAGCGGCACCGGCACATCAACCAGCTGGCCGTCTGCGCGCCTGGTCTTGCGCATCAGCGGCACTGGCGCGAACACCTTGCCGTCCAGGCTTGCCAACACTGTGCTCGGCACCGTGCCGGTGGCGACCCATTCGGTTCCGACGGGAATCGGCAGGTTGGTCACCAAGCGGCTCACTGCGCGCTGGCTTGGGTTGGTGTAGACGGTGCTGTACTGCAGCATGTCGCCCGGCTTGACGGTCTGGGCTGGCTGCAGGGTCTCGGCACCGTCGGACTGCTTGACGACAGTCCATACCTTCAGCTGGCTGGTGAGGTTGTCGGTGTCGGCGTAGGCTGCCAACGACAGCACGGCCGACAGGACAAGGGTCAATGCATGGAGCTTCATGGCCAGTGGCCCTCGCAAGTGGGTTGCGCGCCGTTCAGGCGGGCGGAGTGATGCACAGGAATGCAGGTCAAGTTCATCGGCTGCACGGTTCAGGGGGGGCCGATCAGCAACGATCTGCTGAATGTGAAGTGGTCAATGATCGTGACCCTGAGCCTTCTTGATCGTCGAAACAACGCCGCCGATGAGGCGCAAATCGACTGATCGTCACCCTGGCAATGCGGACGCGGAGTTACGTCAAGCGACCGTCAAAGTTCGGTCTAGGCCGCCGGCCGCGGCGGCCGTGTCGCCAGGTTGACCAGCGCCAGGCCCGCGCAGACGGCGGCCAGCGCCACCACCAGCCGCAGCGTCAGCGGTTCGCCCAGCAGCAGCAGCACGCCGGCCAGCAGGCCGAAGATCGGCGTCAGCAACGTGAAGGCCGAGACCTGGGTCGCCGGATAGTGACGCACCAGCCAGAACCAGGCGAGGTAGCTGCCGAAGGTGACGACCGCGATCTGGAACAGCATCAGCCAGCCCACCAGCGGGCTCAGGCCGCGCGGCCAGACCTCGGTCGACAGCGCCGATGCCGCCAGCAGCGCCAGCCCCGACACCACCAGCTGGTACAGCAGCGTCTTCTCGGGTAGCGCCGATGCCAGCCCCGTGCCGCGCACCAGCAGCGTCGTCGAAGCCCACAGCACCGCACCGGCGAGGCCCAGCGCGTCGCCCAGCCATTGCAGGGAGCCGGCGGCCGGTTGCGAAAAACCTTCGGCAAAGGCCCACACGATGCCGCCGAAGGCCAACACCAGGCCGGCCAGCTGCGCGGGCGACAAACGCTCGTGGCGCGAGATCAGCGGCATGCCCAGCGCCACCACGAAGGGCGCCAGGTACGGGAACACCGACATCCGCGACGCGGTGGTGTACTGCAGCCCGACGAAGATGCAGCCGAACTCGACCTCGAACAACACGCCGGCCAGCAGCCCGGCGCCGGCGGTGCCGTCGCTGGCGTCGATGGGGCCGATGCGCAGGCCGCGCCAGCACGACCACAGCACGAGCAACAGCGCCGCACCGGCCGCGCGCAGGCACGACTGCAGCAGCGGCGGCAACTCGACCAGCGTGAGGATAGGAATTTAAACGCCCTTTTTCTAGCCCGTGACCGCATAGGCTTCGGCATCCGCCACCAGCGGGAATTTTGCCGCTGCCGGCATGATGAGCACCTCATTGGCCAGCGGGCCCAAGGTGGCCACCGACCGAGCGCCCGGCACGTAGATGCCGGCATCGGATTCCCGAACGACCCGCATGACCATGTCGCCGGGCTGCTCGAACATCTGCTTGCGCTTGTCGAAGTCCGGAGACACCAGTGAGCGCGTCAGGGCGAGGTCGTTCTCCCGAATGTGTTCGTGGTAACTGACGATGTTCTGCCCGAAGTGGTCGCCGCCAACCGCAAACAATCGATGGGCCGAGGCGTGCGCGCTGACCATCACGTTCAGGAAATCGGGGGTGCGGCCCATCATGCCCATCCATCTTGATTGGGTGACGGCGGCGTTGGAAGTTCGCGCCGGACGGCGCAGCGTGGCTGAACTGAATGCCATGCTCGAAGCAGCGGCTCTCAGTGTTGCGGCCAGGAAGAAGACCCGCACCGTGTTGATTCGGCTTTGGCTGGAACCCAGGCCCGAGTTGGCGGCACTGGCAGCCCGCGGCTTAGGAATCAATACGTCAGCCTCTGACGTCGCCGTGACGGCGCTGAGTTGGGGCATGGCCATCGCCAGCTATCCCTTCTTTGGCAAGGTGGTTGAACTGGGCGGCCGGCTGTCAGCACTGCAAGGGGACTGCGCCTCGGCTGAGGTTCATCAGCGCATGAGCGAGACCTACGGCGAACGAGAGGGCACGTACCGTATGACCAACATGGTCCTGCAGTCTCAGGCAAGTTGGGGCGTGATCGAGCGCGCGGAAAAGGGCAAGCGTCTGATCCGCCGGCCGCCGACTACGGTGCAGGATGATCGTGCCATTGCCTGGCTCATCGAAGCCGCCTTGGGTTCAGCGGCAAGGCGGTGTCGGTGGCGAGCCTGCCCGCGATGGCGGTGATCTTTCCGTTCGTGCTGGACCGCCCGCTGGGATTCGTGGCGTCGAAAAGTCCCCTGCTCGAGCTGCGGTCCGAAGGCGCCGGATATCAGTCCATCGCGCTTGCGAGCGCGGTTTGACGGACAGTTGCAGCCTCGACGCCGTTGCGCGCAGCTTGCCGAATCCAAGTAGCCATTCAACATGCCACAGCTCCCTCGGATTGACCTTCGCCCCGGCGTCAGTGATCCCAGACCGGTCGTTCGCGAAATTCCGCTGCTAGCCATGCCTGATCGCTCATGCCCACTCGGCTGGATGCATGGCCGGATGAGTCTTGTGCGCGGCGCACCGCAGGCGCCGCCGCGCGCCGTTCAGTCCAAACGGCGCAAGGCCTGGGCCAGATCGGCCTGGAGGTCGGCCACCGATTCCAAGCCGATCGAAAAGCGCACCAGGTGGCCCGGCAGCGCCGAGCGGTCGTCGCGCATCGTGCGCAAGTCGTAGGGCACGACCAGGCTCATCGGCCCGCCCCAGGAGTAACCGATCTTGAACAGCCGCAGCGCATCGACGAAGGCGTCGACCCGGGCCTGCGGCAGCTTCGCATCCAGCATCACCGAGAACAGGCCCGCCGCCGCGCGGCAGGTGGCCGCCCAGTGGGCATGGCCCGGCGCGCCCGGCAGCGCCGGGTGCAACACCTGGCTGACCTGTGGCTGCCGGCCCAGAAAGGCCGCCAGCGTGCGTGCCGCGGCATCGTGGGCGTGGTAGCGCAGCGCCATGGTCGGCAGGTTGCGCAGGATGAACTCGGCATCGTTGGCGGCCACGCCCAGGCCCAGCTGGCCGTGCACCTTCAGCATGCGCTGGTGCAGCGCCTCGTCGCGGGTGACGACCGAGCCCATCAGCACGTCGGCGCCGCCCGAGGGGTACTTGGTCAGCGCCTGCATCACGATGTCAACGCCGTGGCCATCAGCCAGGTCGAAGGCCCGAAACGCCAGGCCGGCGCCCCAGGTGTTGTCCAGCGCCACCAGCACCCCCGGGCGCGTGCGCACAGCGGCGATCAGGGCCGGCAGGTCGGGGAACTCCATCGTCACCGAGCCGGGTGCTTCCAGCCAGACCAGCTTGGTGCGCTCGTTCAGGCGCGCGGCCAGGTCGGCCGGGTCCATAGCGTCGTAGAACTGGTGGGTGATACCCCAGCGCGACAGCACGCTGGCTGCCAGGTCACTGGACGGAAAGTAGACGTTGTTCGGCAGCAGCAACTCGTCACCCTGCTTGAGCAGGCCCAGGTTGACGTTCATGATCG
>JAYVDE010000487.1:0-4064 GCA_043749575.1 Burkholderiaceae bacterium
TGGTGCGTGTGGGCAGCGGCATGGCGGCCACCGCCGTGGCGCTGTCCCACCCGGCCCATCGCCACCCGCGGCGCGGCGCAGGCGCTGCGGCTGGGCGACGAGATCGGCAGCCTGCAGCCCGGCGCGATGGCCGATCTGTGCCTGTGGGACTACGCCGTCGGCCCGGTCGCACAACGCCGCGACGCCCTGGCCCGCGACGCCCTGACCCGAGACACCCTGGCGCGCGATTTGCATGAACGCTTGTTTGCCTGGGTGACACTTGCCGACGACCGCAACCTGGTCGAAACCTGGGTCGGCGGCATTCGCCGCTTCAGCCGGGGCGGCTTACTACCCGCCCCCCAGCCCTGACCACAGCACAAGGGACGCCCCGCATGCTCCGCCTCGAACTCGTCGGCATCAGCAAACAATACCCTGCGGTGCGCGCCAATGACCGCGTTTCGCTCTGCGTCGCGCCCGGCCAGATCCACGCCGTGCTGGGTGAAAACGGCGCCGGCAAAAGCACGCTGATGAAGATCATCTACGGCGCGGTGCGGCCCGACGAGGGCGAGATCTTCTGGAACGGCCGCCCGGTGCAGATCACCAGCCCGCAGGTCGCGCGCGCGCTGGGCATCGCGATGGTGTTCCAGCATTTCTCGCTGTTCGACACGCTGAGCGCGGCTGAAAACGTCTGGCTGGGCCTGGACAAGGTGATGACGCTGCCGGCCGTGATCGAGCGCATCCGGGCGGTCTCAGTCGACTACGGGCTGGAGGTCGATCCGCTGCGCCCGGTGCACACGCTGAGCGTGGGCGAGCGCCAGCGGGTCGAGATCGTGCGTGCGCTGCTGACCCAGCCGCAGCTGCTGATCCTCGACGAGCCCACCTCGGTGCTGACGCCGCAGGCGGTCGACAAACTCTTCGTCACGCTGCGCCAGCTGGCGGCCCGGGGTTGTTCCATCCTCTACATCAGCCACAAGCTCGACGAGATTCGCGCGCTGTGCCACCACTGCACCGTGCTGCGCGGTGGCCAGGTGACCGGCGAGGTCGATCCCTCAACGGCCAGCAACGCCAGCCTGTCGAGATTGATGATCGGCAGCGAGCCGCCCGAGCTGGCCCACCGCCCGGCCCGGCCCGGTGCCGTGGCTTTGAGCGTGCGCCGGCTGTCGCTGGCCAAGCAACACCCTTTCGGCACCACGCTGGTCGACATCGACCTCGACGTGCGCGCCGGCGAGATCGTCGGCGTGGCCGGTGTCTCGGGCAACGGCCAGCAAGCGCTGATGGCCGCGCTGTCGGGCGAAGACCCACGCGCCGAGCCCGGCAGCGTCATGTTGTTCGGCACCGACATCGCCCGCGCCTCGCCGCGCAAGCGGCGCCAGCTGGGCCTGAACTTCGTGCCCGAAGAGCGGCTGGGCCGCGGCGCGGTGCCCGGCATGAGCCTGGCGCAAAACACGCTGCTCACCCGCACCGAGGCCGTATCAAGCAGCGGCTGGATCAAGCTGGCTGCCGTGCAGCAGCTGGCCCAGACCCTGATCGCCAACTACAAGGTCAAGGCGGCTGGCCCCAACGCGCTGGCCAAGAGCCTGTCGGGTGGCAACCTGCAGAAGTTCATCGTCGGTCGCGAGATCGACGCCAAACCGAAGCTGCTGATCGTCAGCCAGCCGACCTGGGGCGTCGATGTCGGCGCGGCCGCGCAGATCCGGGCGGCGCTGCTGCAGCTGCGCGACGAGGGCTGCGCGATCCTGGTGGTCAGCGAAGAGCTCGACGAGCTGTTCCAAATCAGCGACCGGCTGCTGGTCATCGCGCAAGGCCGTTTGTCGCCCAGCGTGCCGGTGGCGCAGGCCACGGTGGTGATGGTCGGTGAATGGATGTCGGGGCTGTGGCCGGGCGCCCACGCGCCAGCCATCGCCACCCGGCCAGCGCAGCAGGTGGCCCATGCTGCGGCTTGAAGCCCGCGCCGCACCGTCGCGGACCTTCGCCTGGCTCTCGCCGCTGCTGTCGCTGTTGATCACCATCGTGGTCGCCACGGTGTTGTTTGCCGCGCTCGGCAAAGACCCGGTAAAAAGCCTCAGCGTGTTTTTGTTCGAGCCTTTCAACGGCCTGCGCTCGCTGACCGAGCTGGGCCTGAAGGCGACGCCGCTGATCCTTTGTTCATTGGGGCTGGCGCTGTGTTTTCGCGCCAACGTCTGGAACATCGGCGCCGAGGGCCAGTTTCTGATGGGCGCCATCGTCGCTGGCGGGCTGGCGCTGTGGCTCACCGACTCGCAGCTGCCGATCAGCCGCTGGGTCTTCCTGCCGCTGGCCATCGTTGCCGGCGCGCTGGGCGGCGCGGCTTGGGGCACGATCACGGCGCTGTTGCGCGACCGCTTCAACGCCAACGAGATCCTGGTCAGCCTGATGCTGGTCTATGTCGCCAACCTGCTGCTCAGCTGGCTGGTGTTCGGGCCCTGGAAGGACCCCAAGGGCTTCAACTTTCCGCAGAGCGTGAGCTTTGCCGACGGCGCCGCGATGCCGCGCGTCATCACCGGCATGCGCTTGCACTGGGGTTTTGCCGTGGCGCTGTTGGCGGCGGTGGGCATGTGGCTGTTTCTGTCGCGCTTCTACCGCGGCTTTCAGATGCAGGTCGGCGGGCTGGCGCCGGCGGCTGCGCGCTACGCCGGTTTTTCCGCCCGCAGCTCGCTGTGGACGGCGCTGCTCACCTCGGGTGCGCTGGCCGGTGTGGCCGGTGCCTTCGAGGTCACCGGGCCGATGGGCCAGCTGACGCCTTATGTCTCGAACAACTACGGCTTCACCGCGATCATCGTCGCCTTCGTCGGCCGGCTGCACCCGCTGGGCTGCGTGTTGGGCAGTGTGCTGCTGTCGATGTTTTTGATCGGCGGTGAGCTGGCGCAATCGCGTGTCGGCTTGCCCGCCGCGCTGAGCGGTGTGTTCCAGGGCGTGCTGCTGTTTTCGCTGCTGGCCTGCGACACCTTGATCACCTACCGGCTGCGCTGGCAACCGGCTGCGCGGGCCATCGCGATCCGGCCCGCCGTCCCCTTGGCGGGCAAGGACGCTGCATGAACGAAACTGCGTTGCTGATCGCCGCGATGCTGGCCTCGGGCACACCGCTGGCCATCGCCGGGCTGGGCCTGCTGATCAACGAGAAGGTCGGCGTGCTCAACCTCGGTGCCGAGGGCATGCTGCTGGTCGGCGCGGTCACTGGCTTCGCGGTGGCCTACCACACCCACAGCCTGGTGCTGGCGCTGCTGGGCGGCGCGGCCGCCGCGGCGCTGTTGGCAGGCGTGTTCGGCTGGCTGGTGATCTGGATCAACGCCAACCAGTACGCCACTGGCCTGGCGGTCAGCCTGTTCGGCGGCGGCTTCTCGGCCTTCGTCGGGGTGCGCTACGTCGGCCAGAAACTGGGCGATCCGGTGACCCATTCGCTGCCGCTGCTGGGCGACTTGCCGTTCATCGGGCCGGCCCTGTTCCGCCAGCACCCGATGGTCTACCTGACGATCATCGCGGTGGCGGCAGTGGCCTGGTTTTTCTACCGCACCCGCGCCGGCCTGGTGCTGCGCGCGGTCGGTGAATCGCCCGAATCGGCGCATGCGCTGGGCTACCCGGTGCGCTGGCTGCGGTTGGCCGCGGTGCTGGTCGGTGGGGCGCTGTGCGGCGTGGCCGGCGCCTACCTGTCGACCGTCTACACCCCGCTGTGGGTCGAGGGCATGGTCGCCGGCCGCGGCTGGATCGCGCTGGCACTGACCGTGTTCGCCACCTGGCGCCCGGCCCGCGTCTTGCTCGGTGCTTACCTGTTCGGTGGCGTGACCATGCTGCAACTTCATTTGCAGGGCCTGGGCGTGGAGCTGCCCAGCCAGTTCCTGAGCATGCTGCCGTATGTCGCCACGATCGGGGTGCTGGTGCTGATCTCGCGTAACCCGATCTGGCTGCGGGCTAACATGCCGGCCTCGTTGGGAAAACCGTTTTTCCCTGGCAGCTAGGCCTCGTCAGACCTGCAAGACCCGCAAGACCCGCCATTCCGGGCGCGTGTGCTGCGCCCTCTCTGAACCAATCCAAGACAGGAGTCGAGATTACCGATCGTTCCAAGCGCCTTA
>JAYVDE010000488.1:0-4051 GCA_043749575.1 Burkholderiaceae bacterium
GTCTGCCTGGTGCGCGGCGACAAAATGAACGCGCTCGACTTCGAGATGTTCGACGCGCTGGCCGCTGCGATCACCCGGCTCAAGACCGAGCCCGGCCTGCGCGCCGTGGTGCTGCACGGCGAGGGCAAAGCGTTTTGCGCTGGGCTGGACATGGGCCGCATGGCCAAGATCAGTGCCGGTGAGCCCGGCGGCCTGCGCGATCTGCGGCCACGCACCCACGGCATCGCCAACTCGCCGCAGTTTCTGGGCCTGGGCTGGCGTGAACTGCCGGTACCGGTGATTGCCGCCGTGCACGGCGTGGCCTTTGGCGGTGGCCTGCAACTGGCGCTGGGTGCCGACATCCGGCTCGTCCCCGCGGATGTGAAGATGAGCGTGATGGAGATCAAGTGGGGCCTGGTGCCCGACATGGCCGGCGTGGTGCTGATGCGTGGCCTGGTGCGCGACGACCATGCCCGTGAGCTGACCTACAGCGGGCGCATCGTCAACGGCATCGAGGCGGTGCAACTGGGCCTGGCCACCCGTGTCTGCGCCGACCCGCTGGCCGAGGCCCGCGCGATGGCGCAAGCCCTGGCCCAGCGCAGCCCCAGCGCGCTGCGCGCCGACAAGCGGCTGATGAACGCCAGCAGCCAGGTGCTGGCCGACAGCGCCCGCGCGCTGCTGCAAGCCGAAAGCGACGAGCAGGTGGCGCTGATGGGTGCGCCCAACCAGTTGGAAGCGGTGCGCGCCAACCTTGAAAAGCGTGCGCCAGTGTTTGTCGACGGCGCCGCCTGAGGACCACCCGCCATGCAGCGTGACGACGCACTGCGCCAGTTGCTGGCCGACCGCCTGGCCGCCTGGCCCCGCCATGCACCCGATGAAAGCGGATTGAAGCGCGCCGCGGTGGCGTTGGTCGTCACCGACGAAGGCACGGGCGCCGGCCTGGACGGCGTTTTTAGCCCGCCGCAGCCCGGCCAGTGGAGCACCCGAGCTGCGCTGATCCTGACCAAGCGCGCTGCGCACCTGCGCCGCCACGCTGGCCAATGGGCCTTGCCGGGTGGGCGCATCGACAACGACGAAACCCCCGAGCAAACCGCGCTGCGCGAGCTGGCCGAAGAAGTGGGCCTGCAACTGAGCGAGGCCGACGTGCTGGGCCGGCTCGACACCTTCATCACCCGGTCGGGCTTCGCGATGACGCCGGTGGTGGTCTGGGCCGGCGAGGCCCGACTGCTGGTGCCCGACCCCACCGAGGTGGCCAGCATCCACCGCATCCCGGTGAGCGAGTTCCTGCGCGCCGATGCGCCCCTCCTGGAGGTGCTGGAAGGCAGCGAGCACCCGGTGCTGAAGATGCCTCTGGGCGACAACTGGATCGCCGCGCCCACCGCAGCGCTGATCTACCAGTTCCGCGAGGTCTGCCTGCTGGGTCGCGCCACCCGCGTGGCGCATTTCGAGCAGCCGAAGTTCGCCTGGGCTTGAGGGCGGTGGTCGCGGCGTCTTGATCGTCTTGTTGGCAGCTGGCGACAAGTCGACGCAGGCCAAAGACATCAAGACCGCCATCGCCATGGCCAAGGGCCTTTAGGAGTCAAGTCACATGGTCAAGTCCGTCCCCGTCCCCGTCCCCGTCCCTGCCCCTGCCCCCGACGCAGACGCCGGTTCGATGCCCACGACCAAGACCGTGGCTTACGACGTGTCCCAGCAACTGCGCACGCCGCAAGAGCGGGCGGCCTACCTCGACGCCTGGCTGACCGACGCACCCGATGACGTGGCGGGAATCGCCCGGGCTTTGGGTGACATCGCACGCGTCAAGGGCATGACTGAGGTAGCCCGGGACGCTGGCTTGAGCCGCGAGAGCCTCTACAAAGCGCTGGGTGAAAACGGCAACCCCAGTTTGGCGACGGTGTTGAAGGTGGCTCGCGCGTTGGGCCTCAGGCTACACGCCACGCCGGTCTAGCGCACAAGTCAGCGGGCCTTCGAGCCGGTCAGAAGTGGTAGCGCAGCTGCGCCAACAGCAGGGCGTCGCCCTCGATGCGGTAAACCATGCGGTGTTCGTCGGTGATGCGGCGTGACCACCAGCCCGCCAGCGCGTGCTTCAGCGGCTCAGGTTTTCCGACGCCCGAAAACGGTTCGGGCATCACGTCGTGCACCAGTCGGTTGATGCGGTCGACCAGCTTGCGGTCCTGTTTTTGCCAGTTTTTCTGCCAGTAGAGGTAGTCGTCCCAAGCTGCGTCAGAAAAAACCAGTTTCACGGCAGCAGGGCCCGCTCGACCCCCTGGCCACTGCCCAGCTGGGCCATGGCCGACAGCAGGCGCCGGGCGTTGGCGGGGCTGCGCAGCAGGTAGGCGGTTTCTTCCAGCGCCTTGAAATCCTCCAGCGACAGCATCACCACCGACTGGTCGGCGTTGCGGGTGATGATCAGCGGCTCATGGTCGTTGCACACCCGGTCCATCGTCTTGGCCAGGTTGGCGCGCGCCGCGCTGTAGCTGATGGCATCCATGATGGCTCCTTGAGTTGTACGTGTAATTGTACAACTATGGTCGCGGAGATCCATTTGACCGGGGCGGCCGGCGATGCCGTCGGGGCGCAGACGGTCAGGGCCTGGCGTCTCAGGCCGACCGCCAGGCCACGCCGTCGGTTTGTGGCTCGGCTCGCGCCCGGCCCAGCGCCTCCAGCGTTTGCAGGATTTGCGGCAGCCGCTTTTTCCACGGCCCGCGGCCGCTGAAACGCTCGGCCAGCGCAGATTCGGTCAGCGCGCCGGGCGTGGCGGCCAGGGTGTCGGCCACCGCGCGCATCTGCGCCGGCAGGTCGACCGGCCAGGGGCTGCGGGCGGCGGGTGGTGGCGCGATGGTGGCGTCGACGGCGTCGTCGGCGGTGGCGTCCGCGTCCGCGTCGCTGCCGGTGTCGATCTCGACCTGCACCGGCTGGGCGGCGGCTGGTTTGGCGGCTTGTTCGACATTTGGGGCCGGCGCGGCGTTTGCGGCATGCGCGGCGTTTGTGGCTTGCGCGGCCTGCGCGGCGTTCGCGGCGCGGCGGGCCGGGTCTTGAAACTCGGGCCGCAGCCAGCGCACCAGGCCCTGCGCCTCTTCGGCGGCGCGCTGGGCGTTCAGCGCCACCAGGCGTTCGAGCAGGGTCTCGGTCCAGCCGGCGCGGGCGGGCTCGTCGTGCCAGGGCACAGGCCCCAGGTCGGCCCAGCCGTAGGCCTGCAGCACGGCGGCGTCGAGTTCGTCGTGCAGGCTGCGCAGCACGCTGACCAGGCCTTGTTCGTGCAGCAACTTGTCCTTGGGCGTCAGCGCCTCGCCGCTGCGCAGCTTGGCCAGCACGTTGTACAGGCCGGTCAGCGTGACCGATTCGTGCGCCGCTTGGCGTGCTTTGCGGTGGCCGTCGAGTTGCTCGGCCAGCTGGCGGATGTGGTCGGTCAGCTCAGGCGTCAGGCCGGTGTCTTCGGCGGGGAAAGGGAATTTCTCGAAGCAATCGCTATGGTTGTAGGTCGAGTCGTTTCCGACGCCCAGCCAGCCACCCATGCGATTTGCGAAGCTGATGTGCACTTCGCTCTGCAGGACACCCAATGCGAAGCCGTCCGCAAATGCAAACACGAGAACCTTGGTTTCCGGTAACGCATCGGCTTCGATAAACTGGAAGCTGCGGTGCCTCGAAGTTCTCGAAGTGACAATGAAGCGAGGCAAGCCTGACAGAGCGGCGCGGTACTTTGTGCGCGGCTCAGCGTGCTTCCACCAATTTCTACGATAAACCTCGCGTGGGTTGTGATCGCGATCCGGCTTGACGCGATCAAGTAGCCATTGAAATGCATCAGGATATTTGGACCGTAGTTCTTCAAGATCGAGTCCGAATGTGTCGATGACATACTGCTCGCGCATCAACTGCGCCAAGTCGCGACCTGTCAGGTACCGCCTGATCAGAGCGGCCGACGATCCGCCGCGCAGACTGGTCGCTTCTGACGGTGACAGTACGAATCCCTGTCCAGATAAGCTATTAATAATAAGTAATAGTATGTAAAATCAATCGATCACGATGCTTTCAGGCTGTTTTAGTTGATCGACGGATGTATAATATTTGCGGC
>JAYVDE010000489.1:0-4047 GCA_043749575.1 Burkholderiaceae bacterium
AACGTGCGGCTGTCGATGCGCCGCACCACGGCGCCGGCGGCCTCGGCCACTTCCACCATGTGCTGGGTGCCGCCGGGCGCGTCGCCGCCCTGGCCGTCCCACAACACCAGCAGCGTGAGCTTGGCGGCGCCGTAGACCAGCGCCGATTGCAGCAACCAGCGGTTGTTGCGTTCCCAGATCGAATAGTCGGGCAGCCGACCAGCCCAGCTGGGCAGGCTGTCGGCCTCGCCCAGCTGGTGGTAGCCGCCAGCCGCCTCGCAGGCTTGGCAGATGCTGTGGAAGCGCTCGATCCAGCTCGGTCTGCCGTCGATGCTGGGGTCGACCCGTACCGATTCGGCGATGTAGGCCGCGCTCGCCATCGGCAGGTACAACTCGGTGGCGATCTGCAGCTCGGCGCAGACCTCGTGGAACAAGATGTCGCCGCCGCTGGCGCCGCCAGCGATGCCCAGCACGAGGCTGCCCGCAGGCCAGCCAGCGATCGCCTGGTCGATCTGCGCGCGGATGGCTTGGCGCGCAGCGGCCTGCAGCGCGGCCGGAAAGCGCGGCTGCTGGCGGTCGGGTTTGTCGATCATGTGGCCGGCGAACAGCAGCACGCGGTCGGGCGTGGTGGCAGCCACTGTGGCGGCCGCAGCGGGTGTGCCGGGTGTGCCGGGCCGCTGCCGGGCGGCCGCTTCCAGCGTGACCAGCGTCGGGCGCAGTGTGTCCAGCAGGTCGGTAAACAGGCCCAGCCGGGCGAACAGGTCGAGCTGGCGGTTGACCGAATCGAAGAAGAACGGCGGCGCGCCCTCCAGCGCGCGGCGGTAGCCGGCGCTGACACGGGCCGCGCGCTCCTTGCGCAGCAACTGGGCATCGGCCACGCTGCAGCGGGCCCAGCGGGCATCTTCGCTGGCCGCTGGCAGGGCCTGCTCGGCGCGCCGCACCGACAGCGCCACCGCGCCCGCCAAATCGCCGACACGCTCGTTCAGCGCGTCCAGCGCACGTTGCGCGTCCTTGTCGCTGGCGAAGCTGTCGGTCCAGGCGTCGGGGTGGGCCTCGGCCAGCTCCAGCTGCATGCGGGTCATGGCCAGCGCGTTGATGCCGCTGTAGAAGTGGTTGAGGTCGGCGTCGAAGGCCTGGGTGTAGGCTTCCACCGCCTGGCGCAAATGGTCGGAGGCCAGCGCCAGCGGCCCCAGATCAGCCGGTGGCAAGGCGGCGGGCCAGCTGTCCAACCAGCGCTGCTTGGCGTTGCTGCCGCGCAGCGACAAGGCCTCGGCGCGCTGCCACGCGGTGATGGCCGGGTGGTCAGTGAGCGCACGTGCGATGGCTGAATCGGATGCCGCCAGGTTCCTCAGCCGCTGCTGCAGGGTGGCCAGTTTGAGGTCGGCCTCCAGGTCGTGGTCGAGCCGGGTGCGCACCGCCTCCCAGGCCTGGCGCGAGGCGTCGTAGGCCTTCAGCGCAAACAGCGCCGCGGCCACGCCGCGCAGGCCCTCGGCGCCCCAGGGCAGGGCGTTGGCCTCTTCACCCAGCAGCACCAGGTGGCCGATGCGCTTGTTCTCGCAGGCCCAGTCGAGCTCCTCGCGGAAGGCCTTGGGCACCGGCACCAGGTCTTTGATCGACGGTGGCTTCAGCGCCGGCAACAGGTTGAAGATGGGGCTGTCGATGCGGTCTTTCTCGGCCAGCGTGGCCTTCAGCCCGGCGCTCAGCGCGGCCACCGAGGCGCCGGGGTTGTCGCGGTCGTAACCCAGGTAGCGGTCGGTCTTGATGTCGAACGGCACCTCGTCGCCGGTGAAGCGGATCATGAAGGTGCGGCGCGGCCGCAGCGCGTGGCGCGCGCCCAGCTCGTAGAACACGTTGGCGTTGTGCAGCGAGATGTCGGCGATCACGATGTCGGCATGCGCCAGCAGCTGGAACATGTCTTCGCGGATGTTGCCGGCCTCGATGATGACCTCGGTGGTGGCGCCGACGATGCCGGCCGCTTTCATCGCGGGGGCTATCAATTCGCGCTGCACACGCTCGTAGTCCACCTGATAGGGTTCTCCGGTGGCTGACACGACCTTGCGCACGCCGAAAGGCCGCACCACGAATCCGCTCCATCCCATGCTGGTTCCCCTGTGGTCACCGGCAGCCCGGCGGCTGCGATGGTAGGCCCGCCGGTGGGGCCGCGCCAGCATTGATCCCTAGACCAGGAGTTCCTGCACATGAGCGACAACACCACCCGACCGGCCGTCCAGTTGCTGGCCGCCGATGAATTGACCCAGCGCGTCAAGGCCCAGTTGCCAAAGTGGACGCTGGAGGGCGCTGCGTTGTGCCGCGTCGTGCGCACCGCGGGCTGGAAGGGCACGCTGATGGTGGTCAACACCATCGGCCACTTGGCCGAGGCCGCCTGGCACCACCCGGACCTGGCGGTGTCTTACAACCGTGTGCGCATCGCCTTGTCCACCCACGAGGCGGCGGGCATCACGGCAAGAGACCTGGCGTTGGCCGAGAAGATCGAGCAGGTGCTGATGTGGCAGCCCGCCAGCGAACCGGGCGCGGTGTTGGAAGGCACGCCCGCCGATCCGCGCCATGCCTACATCCTGTACGACTGAGCGACGCTGGTGCTGAACGGGGCGGCGCGCTGGCTTGGGCGCCGCCAACACGGGCGACTCTCTGCAGCGCCGGTGCAGTGGGCCGCCGCTCAGCGCCCGCCCGGGCGGCCGCCGGGGCGGCCTGCAGGGCGAGGCGCCTGGGGCCGGTTGTCGGGCCGCCCGTCGGCGCGGGGCGCCGCACGCGGATCGCTGCGGGAATCACCGCGATTTTCGCCACGGTTGTCGCCGCGCTTGTCGCTACGGCCATCGGCTCGGCCATCGCCGCGGTCGGTTGATGGCGGCCGGGCGTCACGGCTGCCCTCTGGGCGCGGGCCGTTGCGGTCGTCGCGGCGCGGGCCCGGCTGGCCGCGGCGGTCGTCAGGCGGCCGCGGCGGTGGTGCCTCGGCGGCTTCGCGCTTGGCCTGGTCGAGCTGTGGCGTCAAGGTCTCGGGCGTCAAGCCTTTCAACGCGCAGAAGTTGGCCAGCGTCAGGGTGGTGCGCTCAAAATCGCGCAGCAACGACAGCCGAGCCTGACGGGCTTGCAGCAACTCGGCCTGGGCGGCCTGTTGTTGTGCCTGTTGTTGTGCCTGCACGGCCTGCTGCTGGGCCTGAACAAGCTGGTCGCGTTCGCGGCCCAGCTGGCGGCGGCGGACCAGTTCTTCGCGCGCCAGGCCGCGGTGCTCGTCGCTCAGATCGCCCGCCGGCTGGCCGTCCAGGTCGAAGCGCTGGCTGGCCTTGCCGAGTGCGATCAGGTAGCCGGTGCTGCCGGTGTAGCGGCGGAAAAAAGCACCCAGTGAGCCCTTGCTGAACACGCCGGGCGTGCGCTGCTGGATGTCTTGCTGGATGCGCAGCTTCAGCGGCTTGGGCGGGCCGGTAAACAGCGCCGGGAAATGCTGCTTCAGCAGGTCGGCGCAGGCGGCCGGGCTGAGATCGGGCACGCGGGGTATCGCAGCGGGCGCGCCCGCTGCGCCGGCAGCGGCAACTGCTTGCGCAGCACCAGCGGCTTCGATGGCGATGGCGGCATCGGACGGCTTGGCGCTGGCGGTGATGTCGGCACTGTCGCTGCTGTCGGCGTTGTCGGCGATGTTGCCGCTGTCATCACTGGCCGCGCTGTTGGCAATGTCGGCAATGTCGGTGGCGTCGCCGACCGAGGCTGCAGCGGCGATGGCCACCATGCTGTCGGTATGCGCAGGGGCTGTGGTCGACGCCAGCGTGCTGGTGTCGGCGACGGGCGCCCCGTCGTCGGGCAAATCGGCTGCGCTGGCAGCGGCGCTGGCAGGTGCCGCAGCCAGCACCGGTGAGTGATCAGCCGCTAGGGCCAGCGCGACGGGCGCGTCTGGTGGGACTGACGTGACAGTCGCGTCCGGTGTGGCTGGCGTAACTGGCGTAACTGGCGTGACGGGCATATCTGGCAGGTGGGACATGAGAGGCGCGGCGGCAGGGCGGCGGGTCTGGAACGCAATTGCACATTGTCGCCCGTCCGCGGTTCGCTGGCGCGCCA
>JAYVDE010000490.1:0-4021 GCA_043749575.1 Burkholderiaceae bacterium
GCCGCCAACCTCAATGCCGCGGCCGAACTGCGGCGCTGGGTGCCGGGCATCCAGCCCGCCAGCGTGACGCGCTGCTACACCCGGCCGGCGCTGCTGGGCTTGCTCTGCAGCGCTTGAGGGCCTGCGCGCACGCCACCTGGCCGCGCCGCATTGGCCGCTGAGGGCAGGGCAGGGCAGGGCAGGGCAGCGCCGCAGGGCGCCGGCACAGGGCACAGCGAGGTGCTGCACGCTGGCGCAGGTGATGCGTTCACATCACAGCCCGGTCGCCCGCCCGACGGACTTGATGGCACTGCATGACGGCTAGTCAACGCCATTCTGGTGCAGCCTTGTGCACCCGGCAGCTCAGCGCTTGGTTTTGTACCCTGCAGGCACCTGCTGCGCCGGCGTTGCCGGTAGAGACGGATTCGGCTGCACGTACTGGACGACACCGTCGCGGCTGATGACCACGGCCGTGCCGGTTTGGTGCGCCAGTTCATGTGCCCGGCGTGCAGCCCGCTGCAGGGCTACCGCTGACAGCCGCAGATCCGGGTCGCGAGCCATCGCTATCGGTTGTTTGTTCATGGCTTTTCGCTCCAATCCAGCAGCAGCGGCTGGTCGCCCGCGTTGTCATAAAGAGCCCAGGCCTGCACGCGCGGCGCATACAGGTGGCGGAAGTTTTCGCGCCCGGCCACAAAGCGCCGCCGCACTACCTCGTCGGAAATGTGATGGCCCCCTTGGCTCACACGCAGGGCCACGCGCGCAATCGCCTCCTCAGGGCTGGCCAACTGCAGGAAAATGATCTTCACCCTGTAGCTCATCGCTTGCCATTGGTCGATCAAGCGCAAGTAGCCCCGCCCGGACAAGGTGGTTTCAAAAGCAAAGCTCACGCGGGCTGCCGTGTGCAGCGCCAGTTGCTGCAGCATCACACGCCCAGCTTGCATGCAAGGCCGCGGTCTCCGGGGCAAACGGCGCCAGGCCGGCGGCGATCAGGTCGGCGTTGACAAACACAGGGCAGCCTGCCTCGTTGGGCAGAAACTCGCGCGCAAAGGTCGTTTTGCCTGCGCCGTTGGGGCCGGCAATGATGATCACGCGCGGCGCTGCCGGCGGGGCCGAAGCTATGGACTTGGAGGCGGGGGCCACTGGTTCCACGTTTACCGGGTTTCGAGTTGCTGTTGGGTGAGTCTCATGGGCTCAGGTCTGGTGGGGTGGCGGCATACGGCCCAACGCTGGCCCGGCCTCAGCGTTGAGCCGAGCGTGCGAAGTGCATGGCGAAGTTTCGCAGGTCGCATGGGCTGCGTTCGCGCGCCGCCGCGACACACCCGAGACAGGCGTTGCTGCGCGGCCGTTGGACACTGCCGGCGCAGGATCGGCTGCGCAAACCCGTCCAACCACCATGGCCTTCGAACCCAGCCCCCAAGTGCAAGTCCTGCAAGCGCGATTGCGCGACTTCATGGACGAGCACATCTACCCCAACGAGGCCCGCCACGCCGAAGAGGCCGAGACGCTGGGGCCCTGGAAGGTGCACCCCATCATCGAAGAGCTCAAGCCCAAGGCCCGCGCCGCCGGGCTGTGGAACCTGTTCTTGCCGCCGCGTGCTGCGGGTGAGCAGGCGCACGCCAGTGAACACGGCGCCGGCCTGAGCAACCTGGATTACGCGCCGCTGTGCGAGATCATGGGCCGCTCGTTTCTGGCGCCCGAGGTCTTCAACTGCTCGGCGCCCGACACCGGCAATATGGAGGTGCTGGCGCGCTACGGCACGCCCGAGCATCAAGAGCGCTGGCTGAAACCGCTGCTGGCCGGCGAGATCCGCTCGTGTTTCGCGATGACCGAGCCGCAGGTGGCGTCCAGCGACGCCACCAACATCGAATCGAGCATCGTGCGCGACGGTGACGAGTACCTCATCAACGGCCACAAGTGGTACACCACCAACGCCACCGATCCGCGCTGCAAGATCGCCATCTTCATGGGCAAGAGCGACCCGGAAAACCCGAACCGCCATGCCCAGCAATCGATGATCCTGGTGCCGATGGACACGCCGGGCGTCAAGGTGGTGCGTCCGTTGCCGGTGTTCGGCTTCTACGGCATGCCCGACCGGGCGTCTGAGGTCACCTTCACCAACGTGCGGGTGCCGGTGGCCAACATGCTGCTGGGCGAAGGCCGCGGTTTCGAGATCGCGCAGGGCCGGCTGGGGCCGGGCCGCATCCACCACTGCATGCGGCTGATCGGCCTGGCCGAGCGCGCGCTGGAGCGCATGTGCAAGCGCACCAGCAGCCGCGTGGCCTTCGGCAAGCCGGTGTCTGAGCAGGGTGTGACGGTCGAGCGCATTGCCGAGTGCCGCATCGCGATCGAGCAATCGCGGCTGCTGACGCTGAACGCTGCCGAGCGCATGGACACGGTGGGCAACAAGGTGGCCAAGGCTGAGATCGCGATGATCAAGGTGGCCGTGCCGGCGATGGCCTGCAAGGTGATCGACTGGGCGATCCAGGCCCATGGCGGCGGTGGCACCAGCAACGATTTTGGCCTGGCCCACGCCTACGCGATGGCGCGTGTGCTGCGCCTGGCCGATGGCCCCGACGAGGTGCACCGCCAGCAACTGGGGCGGATGGAGCTGAAGAAGTACCGCTGAGGCGGGTGGGCGGGCCGTTCGTTTTCATTCGCCTGTTGTGATGTTGCCCGTCACTTCCCCAACCACTCCAGTACCAGGCGGGTGACCTCTGCCGGCTGCTCGCGCTGCAAGAAATGCCCGGCACCCGCCACCTCTTCATAACGGTATTCGCCAGTGAAATACTGGGCCTGGTCGGTCATGAGTTCGGCGCGCAGGTCGTCAGCGCCGCACAAGGCGAGGGTGGGCACGGCAATGAGGCGCTCCATCAGCAGGCGCAGTTCGCCCAGGGCCGGGTCGCCCTTGGCGGGGTCGAGCATGGCGCGGTAGTAGCCCAGCGTGGCGGTCAACACGCCGGGCTGCGCCAGCATGGCCTTGACGCTGGCAATGTGGGCGGCGTCTTGATGGCCGGGCCTGGTCCAGTAGGTCCACAGGTAGTCGATGAAGGCGGCATCGTTGTCCAGCAGCGCCCGCTCGGGCAGGCCCGGAAGCTGGAAAAACCACCAGTGAAACGAGCGCTGCACATGCTTCGGGATCAGCATGCTCCTGGCCACCTCAGCCGGGTGCGGCACCGCCATCACTACCGCACGGCGCACCAGTTGCGGAAAGGCCGCCAGCACCGCATACGAAATGATGGCGCCCCAGTCTTGGCCCACCAAGTGGGCCGGCTCGCCGCCGCCCAGTGCGCGGATGAGCGCGGCCACGTCGGTGGCCAAAGTGGCCTTGTCGTAGTAGCCATGGGTCGGGATGGCCGTGGGGCAGTAGCCACGCAGAAAAGGCGCCACGACGCGGTAACCGGCGGCAGCCAGCGCGGGCATCTGGTGACTCCAGGTGTGCGCCGTGTCCGGAAAGCCGTGCAGCATCAGCACCAGAGGGCCGCTGCCCTGCTCTAGGTACGCAAATTCAAGTCCGTTGGCGTTGACGCTTCGCATGCGGCTTCCTGTGGGGGGTGCAGAGCTACACCTTGATTCTTGCAGAAGAGTGGCCCGGCACTTGGCCCGGCGCCCGGCTACAGCATGGCGCAAACCAACTCGGCGACGGCGACGGCGACGGCGCGGCTGTCGGATGGGCCAAACAGGTGCTCGCGACCCGGTGCTGTCCTGCGCGCACCGGCCGTAGACGACCGCCATGCAGCGCTTGCTGTCGGTCGAGTTTCGATGCGCGAACTTGTGATCTCGGCCCTGTTGCAGCGGCGGAACTCAGCAGTGCCGCTGCGTGAAGGCCTCAGGCCGCGGCTGCCGGACGCGCGGCCACGCGCCGGTACCAGCCCTGCAGCCGGTCGGCGCCGGGCGGCAGGTTGTTGCGCCCCGCCGGCGCGCCGAAGGTCATGAAGCAGTACAGCAGGATGTCGGCCAAGCTGTAGCGCTCGCCGCAGAGGTACTGCTTGCCCGTCATCTGCCCGTCCAGCCAGAGGATGCGGTCTGCCACCAGCGTCTTCAG
>JAYVDE010000491.1:0-4017 GCA_043749575.1 Burkholderiaceae bacterium
GTGGCTGCACCCAAGCCCGCCGCTGTGCCCGCGCCCGTCGTTGCCGCAGCAGCGCCCAAAGCGCAGCTGCAAAACGTGGTCGCGCCCCAGCAGCAAAGCCTGGGCGACCGCCCGGAGCAGCGCGTGCCGATGAGCCGTCTGCGCGCCCGCATCGCCGAGCGTCTGCTGCAATCGCAAGCCACCAACGCGATCCTGACCACCTTCAACGAGGTCAATATGGCCCCGCTGATGGAGATGCGCAAACGCTTCCAGGAGAAGTTCGAGAAGGAACATGGCGTCAAGCTCGGCTTCATGAGCTTCTTCGTCAAGGCCGCGGTGGCGGCGCTTAAAAAATACCCGGTGATCAACGCCAGCGTCGACGGCAACGACATCGTCTACCACGGTTATTTCGACATCGGCATCGCGGTGGGCTCACCGCGTGGCCTGGTGGTGCCGGTGCTGCGCAACGCCGACCAGCTGAGCTTTGCCGACATCGAGAAGAAGATCGCTGAATACGGCCAGAAGGCCAAGGACGGCAAGCTGGGCATCGAAGAGCTGACTGGAGGCACTTTCTCCATCAGCAACGGCGGCACCTTCGGCTCGATGTTGTCGACACCGATCATCAACCCGCCGCAGTCGGCGATCCTGGGCGTGCACGCCACCAAGGACCGGGCGGTGGTCGAGAACGGCCAGATCGTGGTGCGCCCGATGAACTACCTGGCGATGAGCTACGACCACCGCATCATCGACGGCCGCGAGGCCGTGTTGGGCCTGGTCACGATGAAAGAAGCGCTGGAAGACCCGGCGCGCCTGCTGTTCGATATCTGAAGGCTTGGGCCGCTCGCTACGGTTCCTGCGCGCCTTCAGTCTTCAGTCCTGAATCAAGATCCATCAAGGGTTCACCATGTCGCTTGCTGAAGAACTGCAAAAGCTCGATGAACTGCGCAGCCGCGGGGTGCTGTCGGAGCCTGAGTTTCAGCGCGCGAAACAGCGGCTGCTGGACGCGCCGGCCGGCGGTGGCGGTGTACCGGCACCGGGCATCGCTGCGATCAACGCTTTCCGCCGGTCGGCCACCGACAAGTGGATTGGCGGCGTCTGCGGCGGCCTGGCGCGTTTGTCGGGCCTCGACAGTTGGGCCTGGCGGCTGATCCTGGCGGTGCTGCTGCTGTTCGGCGGCTTCGGCGGCCTGCTCTACCTCCTGCTGTGGATCTTCGTGCCGGCTGAATAGCGGCCGCGCACTCCCATTCAAACTCGAAAAAACCATGTCCAAAGCATTCGACGTCATCGTCATCGGTGGCGGCCCCGGTGGCTACATCGCCGCCATCCGCGCCGCGCAACTCGGCTTCAACGTCGCCTGCATCGACGAGTGGAAAAACGACCAGGGCGGCGCCGCGCCCGGCGGCACCTGCACCAACGTGGGCTGCATCCCCAGCAAGGCGCTGCTGCAGTCGAGCGAGCACTTCGACCATGCCGGCCACCAGTTTGCTGACCACGGCATTGGCCTGAGCAACCTGTCGATCGACATCGCCAAGATGGTCGGCCGCAAGAACGCCGTGGTGAAGCAGAACAACGACGGCATCCTGTACCTGCTGAAGAAGAACAAGGTCGGCTTCTTCCACGGCCGCGGCGCATTTGCGCGGGCGGCAGACGGCCGCTACGAGATCGGCGTCAGCGGCGCGGCCAGCGAGACGCTGACCGCCAAACACGTCATCGTGGCCACCGGCTCCAGCGCCAGGGCCTTGCCCGGAGCGGCCTTCGACGAAGACCGGGTGCTGTCCAATGACGGTGCGCTGCGCCTGGGCGCCGTGCCCAAGACCCTGGGCGTCATCGGCTCGGGCGTGATCGGCCTCGAGCTGGGCTCGGTCTGGCGCCGGTTGGGTGCCGAGGTGACCCTCTTGGAGGCGCTGCCCAACTTCCTGGGCGCCGCCGACGAGGGCGTCGCCAAAGAGGCGTTGAAGGCCTTCAAGAAGCAAGGCCTGAAGTTCGAGTTCGGCGTCAAGATCACCGAGGTGAAAACCGGCAAGAAGGGCAAGGATGGGCCGGTGCAGGTGGCCTACACCAACGCCAAGGGCGAGGCGGTGAAGCTCGACGTCGAGCGCCTGATCGTCTCGATCGGCCGGGTTGCCAACACCGTCGGCCTGAACCCCGAGGCGGTGGGCCTGGCCTTGGACGAGCGCGGCGCGATCATCGTTGACGGCGATTGCAAGACCAACCTGCCGAACGTGTGGGCGGTGGGCGACGTGGTGCGCGGCCCGATGCTGGCACACAAGGCCGAGGAAGAGGGCGTGGCGGTGGCCGAGCGCATTGCCGGCCAGCACGGCCATGTCGACTTCAACACCGTCCCCTGGGTGATCTACACCTCGCCCGAGATCGCCTGGGTCGGCCGCAACGAGCAGCAGCTCAAGGCCGACGGCGTGGCCTACAAGGCGGGGCAGTTTCCGTTTCTGGCCAACGGCCGCGCCCGCGCGCTGGGTGACACCACCGGCTTCGTCAAGATGCTGGCCGACGCCAAGACCGACGAGATCCTGGGCGTGCACATCGTCGGCCCGCAGGCCAGCGAGCTGATCGCCGAGGCCGTGGTGGCGATGGCGTTCAAGGCCTCGGCCGAAGACATCGCCCGCATCTGCCATGCCCACCCCAGCTTGAGCGAAGCCACCAAGGAAGCCGCGCTGGCGGTAGACAAGCGCACGCTGAATTTTTGAAAATCGTACGAATGAACCTACTGCGCGGCCCGATCTCGCGCCTGCGCTCCTCGCCGTACGGGTGTACGGCTGCGGTGCTCGACGCAAGCTCGGACCGCTCGCTACGATTCCTTCGCACGATTTGGCGAGCATGAGCAATCCCACTTCCGTCACCGAGCTCTACCAGCAGACCCTCGCCGAACGCGGTTACCAGGCCGACCCGGCCCAGCTGCGCGCGGTGGCCGCACTGCAGCGCTGCCAGGACGAATGGGCGGCCTACAAGTCGCGACGCGGCAATGCGCTGACCAAGATGCTGGTGCGCCCGGCCATCCCGCGCGGGGTGTACATGCACGGCGGCGTCGGTCGGGGCAAGAGCTTCTTGATGGACTGCTTCTTCCAGGCCGTGCCGCTGCAGCGCAAGACGCGGCTGCACTTCCACGAGTTCATGCGCGAGGTACACCGCGAGCTGCAGGACTTGAAGGGCACCGTCAACCCGCTGGACGAACTGGGCAAGCGCATTGCACGCAAGTTCAGGTTGATCTGCTTCGACGAGTTCCACGTCGCCGACGTGACCGACGCGATGATCCTGCACCGGCTGCTGGACGCGCTGTTTGCCAACCGCGTGTCGATCATCACGACCTCGAATTTCAAGCCCGACGACCTGTATCCGCACGGTCTGCACCGCGACCGCATTCTGCCGGCGATCGAGCTGCTGAAGTCCCGGCTGGAAGTCATCAATGTCGACAACGGCTGCGACTACCGCCAGCGCACGCTGGAGCAACTCGAACTTTATTTGACCCCCGCCGACGACGCGGCCCAGCGCCAGCTGGAAGCCACGTTCAACGGCCTGGCCGAGGCCCGTGACGAAAATCCGCTGCTGCACATCGAGCACCGCGAGTTGCGGGCGCTGCGGCGCGCCGGCGGCGTGGTGTGGTTTGACTTCCGCACGCTGTGCGGCGGGCCGCGCTCGCAGAACGACTACCTCGAAATCGCGCAGCAGTTCCACACCGTGATCCTCAGCAACGTGCCGCAGATGCCGCCCAGGTTCGCCAGCGAGGCGCGGCGCTTCACGCTGCTGGTCGACGTGCTGTACGACCGTCGCGTCAAACTGGTCTGCTCGGCGGCGGTAGCGGCCGATCAGCTCTACACCGAAGGGCCGCTGTCGCACGAGTTCCCGCGCACGGTGTCGCGGCTGCAGGAGATGCGCTCGGCCGAGTACCTGGCGCTGGAGCGGCGCGAAGTCGACACGCGCATCACATGAGCGTGCGCGCTGGCATGCTGGCCGTGGCACTGGTGGTACTGGTGGCGGGGCAAGTGACCGCAGCGGCGGCACCGCCCGACGAGCGCGAACGCTTGG
>JAYVDE010000492.1:0-10647 GCA_043749575.1 Burkholderiaceae bacterium
CCTACGGCAAGAGTCGCAACCAGGTGCTCGAGCTGAAGAAGGCCGGCCAGAGCGACCAGGCCGTGGCCTTGATGTTCACCGAGACCAACGCCTTGCAGACGACTTACATCGAGGCCTGGAAGCAGTTCATCGGCCATGAAAAGCACTTGTTGACCACCAAGGTGATGGCCGCCGAAAGCCGCTACAGCCTGGTCACCGGGGGGCTTTATGCGATGCTCGCGGCGGCCCTGGTCATCGGGTTGGCGGTGGCCTGGCTGCTCACGCGCTGGCTGCTCGGGGCGCTGGGCGGCGAGCCGGCCTATGCCGCGGGCATTGCCGGGCGCATCGCGCAGGGCGACCTGACGGTGGAGGTGCGGATCGCGCCGCAGGACCAGTCGAGCTTGTTGTTCGCGATGAAAATCATGCGCGACAGCCTCAACCGCATCGTCGGGCAGGTGCGCACGGGCACCGAAAGCATCGCCACCGCAACCGCCCAGATCGCCTCGGGCAACCTCGATCTGTCGTCGCGCACCGAGCAGCAGGCCAGCTCGCTGCAGCAGACCGCGTCGTCGATGGAGGAGCTCACCGTCACGGTCAAGCAAAACGCGGCCAACGCCCGGCAAGCCGACCAGCTGGCGGCGAGCGCCTCGCAGGTCGCCGCGCAAGGCGGCGCGGTGGTGGTCAAGGTGGTCGAGACCATGGCCGCGATCAACCACTCGTCAAAGAAGATCGTCGACATCATCGGCGTCATCGATGGCATCGCTTTTCAGACCAACATCCTGGCTTTGAACGCGGCAGTAGAAGCGGCCCGGGCGGGTGAGCAAGGCCGGGGCTTTGCGGTCGTGGCGAGCGAAGTGCGCAGCCTGGCCCAACGCAGCGCCGCGGCGGCCCGCGAGATCAAGGTCTTGATCGGCGATTCGGTGGCCAAGGTCGAGGCCGGCGCCCGGCTCGTCGACCAGGCGGGGGCCACGATGAGCGAGGTGGTGGCCAGCGTCAAGCGGGTCACTGACATCATGGGCGAAATCACCAGCGCCAGCGACCAACAGAGTCTGGGCATCGAAGAGGTCAACCGGGCGGTCACCCAGATGGACCAGGCTACCCAGCAAAATGCAGCGCTGGTCGAGCAGTCCGCTGCGGCGGCCGGGTCGCTGCAGAGCCAGGCCGCGGCCCTGGTCGATGTGGTGGGCAACTTCACGCTGGTGGGACGGCAACCGGCCTGAGCCTCGGTCAGCACGGCCAGCACGGCGGCAGCCCGGCCCGCGGCGACGCTTGGCCGGCCCGTTGGTGACTCAGGTCGCCGCTGCCAAGGTCGCTGCCAAGTCCGCTGCGGCGGCCGGGTCTTGCAAATCGTCGATCCCGGCTGGCGCCAACCGCTGGCGCGGCAGGCGGAAATGCCACCACGGCAGCGCCTGCGTCAGCGCCAGCACCACGCCGCTGCGCGCCGTTTCGTAGCCGGTCAAGCCGGCCAGCGCCTGCGCCCAGGCCTCGCTTTCCAGCGCGGCGCGCAGTTTCAGCACGGCCGGGTGCGCCAGCGCGTCTTTCAGGCAGACGAGGTAGTAGTCCTCGGCGATCAGCGGGATGAAGTGCAGCCCAAACTGCTCAGCCGCCGCCTCGATGCCCGGGCCCACGTCGGCCCCGCCACTGGCCACCGCCGCGGCCACGGCCACGTGGCTGTCTTCGGGCTGGCCGTCGTAGCCACAGAGGCTGGCTGCCGCGATGCCTTGCTCGGCCAGCAAGTGGTCCATCAGCAAGCGGGTGCCCGAGCCCGGCTGCCGGTTGACGAAGCGCGCCTCGCGGCCGGTCGCCGAAACCAGGTCGGCCAGGCCACTGATGCCCAGCGGGTTACCCGGACGCACCATCAGCCCCTGGGTGCGGCGCAGGCAGCCGATCAGCTTGTGCAGACCAGGCTTGAGCAGCGGCTTCATGGCCGCCGAAAACTGCGCCGATCCGCCGGCCAGCGCCGGCACATGGAAGCCCGCCACCAGGCAGCGGCCCTGGGCCAGCGCAGCCAGCGCATCGACGCTGCCGGCAAAACGCAGCTCGATGTGCAGGCCGTGCGCGGCGGCGGCCAGGTCACGCAGCCGCGGCAGCGCCAGATCGTGGCTGGCGAAGAGGGTCAGCACATGCTGGCTGCCATCGAGTGCCTCGCTCAGCACATGCTCCAGTTCGGCACGCAAGGCCTCGATGTGGGGTGTCAACCGGGTGCGGGCGCGCTTTTCGGCCCACAGCAGGCGGTCGGCAAACGGCGTCAGCCGCGCCGGCTGGCCTTGCGACCAGCTGACCAGCGGCTCGCCCATCACCGCTTCCCAGCGCTTGAGGGCGCCCCAGATGTGGCGGTACGACGCGCCCATCGCCTTGGCCGCGTGCTGGATCGAGCCGTGTTCGTGCAGCGCGCTCAGCAGGTCGAACAGCGGGTTGTGCAACACCGCACCGCGCTGACCAACGGCCTCGAAGCTGTATTGCAGGTGGACGCCGCGGGCTTTCATGGCGGGTTGATGGCAAGCCACTGGGGTGCGGTGGGCCGGTGCGGCCTCAGCCGCCGATCAGCTGCTTGAACCACGCCGCGAAACGCGCCAGCAAGCTCTGCGGCGGCGGTGCGGCCACCACCTCGGGCGTCACTTGGTAACGCGCCTGCAGCCGGGTGTTGAAGGTCTCGAAGAACTCGGTGGCCATCTTCTGCGCGGCCATATCGACCAGCCGCGAGCCCAGCTGGGCGATCTTGCCGCCGACCGTGGCCTTCGCGGTGTAGTGCAGCACGGTGCTGCGCGGGCCGGTCGATTCGAGCCGCACCTCGGCCGTGCCCTTGCCGTGGCCGGCAGCGCCACCCTGGCCTTCAAAGCGCAGCCGGTACGAGGTCGGCGGCTGCAAGTCTTCCAGCTGCAGCTTGCCCTTGAACTTGGCCTTGACCGGGCCGATGGCGGCGGTGATCAACACCTCGTACTGGTGCTCGCCGATGGCGGTCAGGCTGTCGCAGCCGGGGATCGCGCTCTGCAGCAAGGCAATGTCGTTCAGCGCCTCCCAGGCCTGGGCTTGGGTGACGGGCAGCGTCTGTTGGTTGGTGAGTTCCATGGGGGGGCCTCGAAGTAGGAATGGGGTTCAATGCTGCGGCGATGTGGCGCGGCCCGGCGCGCGCGGCGGCGGCCGCTCGGCCAGCACGTCCACCAGCTCGGCCAGGCTCTGCAGGTTGTGGGTCGGCAGGAAGCGGTCGACAAACGGCAGCATGGCTTTGATACCGGCCGCCCTGGGCTCAAACTGGTCGAAGCGCAGCAGCGGGTTCAGCCACACCAGGCGGCGGCAGCTCTTGTGCAAGCGCTCCATCTCGAAGGCCAGACCCTGGGTGTCGCCATGCTCCAGGCCGTCGGAGATCAGCAGCACGGTGCTGCGCCCGCTCAGCACGCGCCGCGCCCAGCGCTGGTTGAACTCGTGCAGGCTGTTGGTGATGCGGGTGCCGCCCGACCAGTCGGCCACCGCACGCACCACCTGGGCCACCGCGATATCGGGGTCGCGGCTCTTCAACAAGCGCGTGGTGCGGGTCAGCCGGGTGCCGAAGACGAAGCTTTCGACTTGGGCGTCGGCATGGCCTAGCGCATGGGCGAAGTGCAGCAGCATGCGCGAGTAGCGGCTCATCGAGCCCGAGATGTCGGCCAGCAGCACCAGCGGCGCGGGCTGCTGGCGGGTGTCGCGCCAGCGCGGGGTCCACAGCTCGCCGCCATGGCGGGCCATCGCCGCCAGGGTGGCGCGCCAGTCGGCGACACCGGGGCGGCCGGCCGGTCGGCGGCGGCGGGTGGGCAGCGGCTCGAACACCAGCTTCAGTTTGGCCAGCAGGCGCTGGGCGGCGCGCCACTCGTCGGCCGTCATGGTGTCGAAATCGGCCTGGCGCAACACCTCGCGGTCGTTCCATGTCAGCTCGGCGCTGATCTCGACCTGGTCCTGCTCAGGCGGGTCGGGCGGGCGGTTGGGCGGGTGCGGAAACAGCGCGTCGCCGAGGCGGCGGTTCTCGGGCGGTGGCGGCGTGGCGCCTTCCTTCAGTTGCACCTTGGGCAGCAGCATCGCGCGCAGCCGGCCCATCAGGTCGGGGTCGCGCCAGAACAGCACGAAGGCCTGGTCGAACAGCGCGCGGTGCTCGGCGCGGTCAATCAGGCAGGCGCTGAGCACGGCGTGGAAATCGCGCTTGCTCTCCAGCCCGGCCACCTGCAGCGCGGCCAGCGCGGTGTGCACCCGGTCGCTGCCCAGCGGCATGCCAGCCGTGCGCAGCACACGGGCGAAGTGCATGACGTTCTCGGCCAAACGCCCCGATGACGGGCCGGGGAGGCTCTTCGCAGACAGCCTCGCGCGACGGCGGGCGCCCTCAGCGGGCAGCAGGTCGGGCTTGGCCCGGCGCCGGGCCGCCCCAAGGCGGGCCATCCCCCCCGGGGGGCGGCGCCGCAGGCGCCTGGAGGCTCAAGCCCCGCACTTGTTCGAGCAGACGCGCGGCCTCGCTGCCCTGCATGCGGGCGATGTCGTCCTGGTACTTCAGCAGCACCCCCAGCGTGTGCTGCACCACCTCGGGGTCGAGCACCATCGCGTCGAGTTCCATCAGCGCGCGGGTCCACTCGATGGTCTCGGCGATGCCGGGCAGCTTGTACAGCTCGATCGCCCGCAGCCCCTGGACGAAGGCGACGATCTGGCTGGCCAGTGCGTCGCCGACACCCGGCACCCGCCGGTGCAGAATTTCCAGTTCACGCTGCGCGTCCGGAAAATCGACCCAGTGGTAGAGGCAGCGCCGCTTGACGGCATCGTGGATCTCGCGGGTGCGGTTGCTGGTCAGGATGACGATCGGCGGCTTGGTCGCCTTCACCGTGCCCAGCTCGGGAATGGTGATCTGAAAGTCGCCCAGCACTTCGAGCAAAAAGGCCTCGAAGGGCTCGTCGGCACGGTCGAGTTCGTCGATCAGCAGCACCGGCGCCACGGCGTTGGCCGGGTCGATGGCTTGCAGCAAGGCGCGCTTGGTGAGGAAGCGCTCACTGAACAGCTCGTTGGCCAGTGCGTCGCGGCTTTCTTTGGTGGTGGCCGCCACCCCCGCCCCCGTCGCTTCGGCGAGCCGAATCTCCATCATCTGCCGGCCGTAGTTCCATTCGTAGGCCGCGCCGGCCAGGTCCAGGCCCTCGTAACACTGCAGCCGGATCAGCGGCCGGCCCAGCATGCGGCTAAGGGTGCGCGCGATCTCGGTCTTGCCGGTGCCGGGCTCGCCTTCGAGGAACAGCGGGCGCTGCAGCTTCAGCGCCAGGTAGACCACGGTGGCCAACTGGCGGTCGGCGATGTAGTCCAGCCCCGCCAGACGGGCCTGGGTGTCATCAATGCTGGTCGGCAAGGCTTGGTCGGACAAGGAAGGCTCCAATGACAGCGGCCCACGGCCGCTGCGTCGTAGGCCAACTTCGCTTTGCGAAGTCAAGGCGCAGCTGCGTCGATTTGCGCCGGCCGGAAACAAAACGCCGCACCCGGTGCGGCGTTTCCGGGTTCAGGCGACGATGTCAGCCGACCGCGCGGCCCGCCAGCACCGGCACCAGCGCGGCGCGGTATTCGGCCGAGCCGTGCAGGTCGCTGCTCAGGCCGGCGGCGCTGACAGTGGCGCCGATCAGTGCGGTGGCCGACCAGTTGGCGGCGAGCTTGGCTTCCAGCTCTTTGGCGCGGAAGACGCTGGAGCCGGCGCCGGTGACCGCCACACGCACGCCTTGCGGGCCCTTGCTGACAAACACGCCGACAAGCGAAAAACGCGATGCCGGCTGCTTGAACTTCTGCCAGCCGGCCTGCTCGGGCACCGGAAAGCTGACGGCGGTGATGAGCTCACCCTCGGCCAGCGCGGTTTCGAACATGCCTTTGAAGAAGTCGTCAGCGGCGATCTGGCGCGAGTTGGTGTGCACCGTGGCGCCCAGGCCCAGCACGGCGGCCGGGTAGCAGGCCGCCGGGTCGTTGTTGGCCAGGCTGCCGCCGATGGTGCCGCGGTTGCGCACCTGGCGGTCGCCGATCTTGCCGGCCAGGTCGGCCAGCGCGGGGATGGCTTGCTGCACCTCGGCGCTGGCGGCCACTGCGGCGTGGCTGGTCATCGCGCCGATCTTGACCACACCGGCGCTGACGCTGATGCCCTTCAGCTCGGCGATGTTGGCCAGATCGACCAGCGCCTCGGGCGCGGACAGGCCGAGTTTCATCGACGGCAGCAGGGTCTGGCCGCCGGCGATCAGCTTGGCGCCGTCGGCGCTGGCGGCCCGCGCAGCGTCGGCCACCGAGGAGGGATTGGCGTAGGTAAAGGCTTGCATGAAAAGGTCTCCTGGCGGATCAAAGGGCGGCTGAAATGCGAGCGGATTCAGCGGCTTTCCAGACAGTGTAGGGCGTGGCCGGCATCGGCACGTCCTTCACCCCCAGCGCGTGGCAGATGGCGTTGATCACCGCCGGCGGCGAGCCGATGGCGCCGGCCTCGCCGCAGCCCTTCACGCCCAGCGGGTTGTGGGTGCAGGGGGTGCCCTTGACCGTTTCGACGGTGAAGCTGGGCAGGTCGTCGGCGCGCGGCATGGCGTAGTCCATGTAGCTGCCGGTGAGCAACTGACCGGTCTCGGGGTCGTACACGCCGTGCTCGAGCAGCGCCTGGCCGATGCCCTGGGCCAGGCCGCCGTGGACCTGGCCTTCGACGATCATCGGGTTGATGACATTGCCGAAGTCGTCGCAGGCGGTCATGCGGTCAATCCGCGTGTGGCCGGTGGCGGGGTCGATCTCGACCTCGCAGATGTAGGTGCCCGCCGGGTAGGTGAAGTTGCTAGGGTCGTAGAAGGCGTTTTCGTTGAGCCCCGGTTCCAGCTTGTCGTGCGGGAAGTTGTGCGGCACGTAGGCGGTGAGCGACACCGTGGCAAACGGCACCTTCTTGTCGGTGCCCGCGACCTTGAACTCACCCCCCTCGAAGACGATGTCGGTGTCGGCGGCTTCCAGCAAGTGGGCGGCGATCTTCTTGCCCTTGGCGATGATCTTGTCGACCGCCTTGACGATGGCCGAGCCGCCCACCGCCAGCGAGCGGCTGCCGTAGGTGCCCATGCCGAACAACACCTTGGCGGTGTCGCCATGTTCGATGCTGATGTCGTCCATCGGGATGCCCAGCTTGTCGGCCACCACCTGCGCGAAGGTGGTCTCGTGGCCCTGGCCGTGGCTGTGCGATCCGGTGAACACCGTCACCTTGCCGGTGGGATGCACCCGCACCTCGCCGGCCTCAAACAGCCCGGCCCGGGCGCCCAGCGCACCCGCCACCGACGAGGGCGCGATGCCGCAGGCCTCGATGTAGGCCGAGTAACCGAGGCCGCGTTTGAGACCCTTGGCGGCGCTGGCGGCCTTGCGGGCCTCGAAGCCGGCGACGTCGGCCAGCTCGATGGCGCGGGCCATCGTGGCTTCGTAGTCGCCGGTGTCGTAGGTCAGGCCGACCGGCGTGGCGTAGGGGAAGGTCTTGATGAAGTTGCGGCGGCGCAGCTCGGCCGGGTCGATGCCCAGTTCGCGGGCGGCGGTCTCGACGATGCGCTCGACCACGTAGGTGGCTTCGGGCCGGCCGGCGCCACGGTAGGCGTCGACCGGCGCGGTGTTGGTGAACATCGCATCGACCGCGCACCAGATTTTGGGCGTGGCGTACTGGCCGGCCAGCAGCGTGGCGTACAGGATGGTGGGCACGCAGGTCGAAAAGGTCGACAGGTAGGCGCCCAGGTTGGCGGTGGTGTGTACCTGCAGCGCCAGAAACTTGCCGTCCTTGTCCAGCCCCAGGCTCACGGTGGTGGCATGGTCGCGGCCGTGGGCGTCCGACAAAAAGGCCTCGCTGCGGTCGCAGGTCCACTTGATCGGGCGCTTGATCGACTTGCTGGCGAAGACGATGGCGGTTTCTTCACCGTACAAGAAGATCTTGCTGCCGAAGCCGCCGCCGACATCAGGCGCCACCACGCGCATCTTGTGCTCGGGGATGCCCAGCACGAAGGCGCACATCAGCAGCCGCTCGACGTGCGGGTTCTGGTTGCTGACGTACAGCGTGTAGCTGTCGCCATGCGGGTCGTAGGCGGCGTTGGCGCAACGCGGCTCCATCGCGTTGGGGATCAGCCGGTTGTTGCGGTAGGTCAGCGTCGTGACATGCGCGGCGCCAGCCAGCGCGGCGGCGGTGCCGTCCTTGTCGCCGATGGCCCATTGGTAGACGCGGTTGTCGGGCGCCTCGTCGTGCACCGCGCTAGCGGCCTGCGGCGCGGTCAGCGCGTCGACCACCGGCGTCAGCTCGTCGTAGTCGACTTCGATCAATTCGGCCGCGGCCTTGGCCTGCTCGTAGCTGTCGGCCACCACCAGGGCGACGCGGTCGCCGACGTAGCGCACCTTGCCACCCTCGAAACCCGCCAAGACCGGGTGCTTGGGCTCCTTCATCGGCGCGCCGTCCAGGCTGTTGATCAGCCAGCCGCAGGGCAGGCCGCCGACGGCCTTGAAATGCTCGCCGGTGAAGATGCCCAGCACGCCGGGCGCCTGGGCGGCAGCGGCGACGTTCAGGCGCTTGATCGTCGCGTGGGCGTAGGGGCTGCGCAGAAAGTAGGCGTAGCTCTGGCCCGGCAGCGTGATGTCGTCGGTGTACTGGCCCTTGCCGGTGAGAAAGCGAGAGTCCTCGCGGCGCTCGACCGATTGGCCGATGAATCCTTGGCGTGCGTTCATGGTGGTTTGCTCCCGGTCAAGCCTTCATGGCGGCAGCACCCTGCTGCACGGCCTTGACGATGTTGTGGTAGCCGGTGCAGCGGCAGATATTGCCCTCCAGCGCCTCGCGGATTTGTCCCTCGTTGTGACACCCGTGGTGGTTCACCAGATCGACCGCGCTCATCACCATGCCCGGCGTGCAAAACCCGCACTGCAGGCCGTGGCAGCTGCGGAAAGCAGCCTGCATCGGGTGCAGCGTGCCGTCGGCGGCGGCCAGGCCTTCGATGGTGGTCACCTGCTGGCCGGCGGCTTGCACCGCCAGCAGGCCGCAGCTCTTGACCGCGTGGCCGCCGATGTGCACGGTGCAGGCGCCGCATTGCGTGGTGTCGCAACCCACGTGGGTGCCGGTCAGGCGCAGCGTGTCGCGGATGAACTGCACCAGCAGCGTGTTCGGTTCAACCTCTCGAGTGACGGTTTCACCATTGACGGTGAGGGTGATCTGCATGCCCATAACGCGGTCTCCTTGGGGTGACGTGGCAGCGCTGAGCGGGGCGTCCGCCGGCGGCGGGCGAGCTCAGCATCCGGCGGATGCTAGGCAGTTCATGGCTGGCGCGCATCGGCCGGTTAACCCTTATGAAACACAGCTCATAAGGAATTTGCAGAATGCTAGGCCGCCGTATGCCAGCATCGCCATAAGGGAATGCGCGCGGTCGAAATGCCGCCGCAGACCGGTTACTTTCAGCGTCCCTCACTGCCCACCCTGCCCCGCCCCGCCATGGACAACGTCGATCTCAATGTGCTTCGCCAGTGCACCCAGTGGCTGGCTGCCGGCCACCGCGTAGTGCTGGGCACCATCACCCGCACCTGGGGGTCGGCGCCGCGGCCACCGGGCTCCAGCGTGGCCATCCGCGACGACGGCCTGGTGGCCGGCAGCGTGTCGGGCGGCTGCATCGAGGACGACCTGGTCGACAAGGCCCGCGAAGGCGCGCTGACCACCGGCCTGCCGCAGGTGGTGCGCTATGGCATCGACGCCGACACCGCACAGCGCTTCGGCCTGCCCTGCGGCGGCTTGATCGAGCTGGTGCTCGAACCGGTGCAGCCGCGCACCCAGCTTGATGAATTGCTGGCCCGCCTGTCGCGCGGCGAGCGGGTGCGGCGGGTGCTGACCATCGCCAGCGGCGACGTGGCGCTGCAGCCGGCGACCCAAGATCAGCAAATGAGTGACGAACTGGAACTGACCGCCGCTACGCTGACCACCCACCACGGCCCGCGCTGGCGGCTGCTGCTGATCGGCGCCGGCCAGATGACGCAGTACCTGGCGCAGATGGCCAGCGCGCTCGACTACCAGGTGATCGTCTGCGACCCGCGCGAGGAATACGCCACCGGCTTCGAGGTGCCCGGCGCCACGCTGCTGCGCAGCATGCCCGACGACACCGTGGTCGCGCTGAAGCCCGACGGCCACACCGCGATCATCGCGCTGACCCACGACCCGAAGATGGACGACCTGGCGCTGATGGAGGCGGTGACCAGCCCGGCCTTCTACATCGGCGCCATCGGCTCGCGGCTGAACCAGGCCAAGCGCAAGGCCAGGCTGAAAGAACACTTCGGCATCACCGACGCGCAACTGGCCCGCATCCACGGCCCGGTGGGCATCAAGAACGGCGCCCGCACACCGCCCGAGATCGCCATCAGCATCCTGGCCGAGCTGACCGCCGTGCGCTACGGCTACCGCATCCCCGAACCGGTGATGCTCAAACCGCAGGCGGTGGTCGAAGCAGGCTGCAGCACCTGAGACGCCGCCGCTGCCCGCCCGCACCGGCTTGACGGTCGGCTGACGGCGCTTCGTTCAGTGGCCATCGTTGGCCGCGATCTGGTGCAGGCGCCCACTGGGCGCACCGCCGAATCAGAGGCTGAGATGAATTCGAGCGTGACCGAGCAGCGCGCCAAAAGGAGTCCGATCTAGGCGCAAAGCACAGTCATAGCCTGGGCTATGGCGAGCAT
>JAYVDE010000493.1:0-10633 GCA_043749575.1 Burkholderiaceae bacterium
TGCTGCCGCTGTGTTTTGGCGCGGCCACCAAGTTCAGTCAGGTCAGCCTGGACGCCGACAAGGCTTACCGCGCCACGCTGCGGCTGGGCCAACGCATGAGCACCGGTGACCTGGAAGGTGAGCTGGTCGAGGAACGCCCGGTCGAGGTCGACCGCGCGAAGATCGATGCGGTGATCGCGCAGTTCACCGGCGCCATAGCCCAGCTGCCGCCGATGTTTTCGGCGCTGAAGAAGGACGGCAAGGCGCTGTACGAATACGCCCGCTCCGGCCAGACGGTTGAACGCGACGCCCGCCAGGTGACGATTCACGCGATCGACATCGTCGGCTGGCAAGATGCCGAGTTGGTGATCGACGTGCGTTGCAGCAAAGGCACTTACATCCGCACGCTGGCCGAGGACATCGGCGAGGCGCTGGGCTGTGGCGCCCACCTCACGGGCCTGCGCCGCACCGCCAGTGGCCCGCTGGCGCTGGCCGGTGCGATCACGCTGGCCGAGCTGGAGACACTGGACGAAGCGGCCCGGCTGGCCCGCCTGCAACCGATCGACACGCTGCTGGCCGAATGGCCCAGCATGGCCTTGGCGGCCGACGATGCGGCCAAGTTCCTGACCGGCTTGCGCCGCCGGGTGCTGCGGCCCGACGTGCCGGCGCTGCGGGTTTATGGCCCTGAACCCGGTGACTTTCTGGGTAGCGCCCACCTGAGCGCTGGCGAGCTGATCGCCGACCGGCTGATGAGCCCGGTCGAGGTGCGTGCGGTGCGTGCGCTGAGGCCCGGTGCCGCCGGTGCCGCCGAGCCACCCGACAACGTGTCTGCCGCCGCTGCTGCCGCCCAGACCGCTTGACCCCCGAATTTTCACGAGAACCACCATGACCCTGCAAATACGCAACATCGCCATCATTGCGCACGTCGACCACGGCAAGACCACCATGGTCGACCAGCTGCTGCGCCAGTCGGGCACCTTCGCCGAGCACGAGAAGGTGGTCGACACCGTGATGGACAGCAACGCCATCGAGCGCGAGCGCGGCATCACCATCCTGGCCAAGAACTGCGCGGTCAGCTGGGAAGGCACGCACATCAACATCGTCGACACCCCCGGCCACGCCGACTTCGGCGGCGAAGTGGAACGGGCCCTGTCGATGGTCGACGGCGTGGTGCTGCTGATCGACGCCCAGGAAGGCCCGATGCCGCAGACCCGCTTCGTCACCAAGAAGGCGCTGGCGCTGGGTCTCAAGCCCATTGTGGTGGTCAACAAGGTCGACAAGCCCGGCGCCAAGCCCGACGCGGTGATCAACGCCGCCTTCGACCTGTTCGACAAGCTGGGCGCCACCGACGAGCAGCTCGACTTTCCGGTGGTCTATGCCTCGGGCATCAACGGCTGGTCGTCGCTGGTCGAAGGTGAACGCGGCGAGCAATGGGGCCCCGACATGTCGGCCCTGTTCAACACCATCCTGAAGCATGTGCCGGCGCAGACCGGCGATCCCGCCGCGCCGCTGCAGCTGCAGATCTCGGCGCTGGACTTCTCCACCTTCGTCGGCCGCATCGGCGTCGGCCGCATCGGTGCCGGCACCATCCGGACCGGCATGGAAGTGCTGGTGATGGAAGGTCCGGACGGCAAATCGCTGAAAGGCCGTGTCAACCAGGTGCTGACCTTCCAGGGGCTGGACCGGGTGCAGGTGACTGAAGCTGGCCCGGGCGAGATCGTGCTGATCAACGGCATCGAGAACCTGGGCATCGGCGTCACGGTGACCGACCCGTTGAACCCGAAACCGCTGCCGATGCTGAAGGTGGACGAGCCGACGCTGACGATGAACTTTTGCGTCAACACCAGCCCGCTGGCCGGCCGCGAAGGCAAGTACGTCACCAGCCGCCAGATCTGGGACCGGCTGCAGAAAGAGCTGCAGAGCAACGTTGCGCTGCGTGTCAAGGAAACCGAGGAAGACGGCATCTTCGAGGTGATGGGCCGCGGTGAACTGCACCTGACCATCCTGCTGGAGAACATGCGCCGCGAGGGCTACGAACTGGCCGTCAGCAAGCCGCGCGTGGTGTTCCACGACGTCGACGGCGAGCGCCACGAGCCGATCGAGCTGGTGACCGCCGACGTCGAAGAGCAGCACCAGGGCGGCGTGATGCAGGCGCTGGGCGAGCGCAAGGGCGAGCTGGTGAACATGGAGTCCGACAGCCGTGGCCGCGTTCGGCTGGAATACCGCATCCCGGCCCGCGGCCTGATCGGTTTCACCAACGAGTTCATGAACCTGACCCGTGGCTCGGGCCTGATCAGCAACATTTTCGACAGCTACGAGCCGCACAAGGGCGACATCGCCAGCCGCAAGAACGGTGTGCTGATCAGCATGGACGCGGGTGAGATCTTCACCTATGCGCTGGGCAAGCTGGACGACCGCGGCAGGATGTTCGTCAGAGCCAATGACCCGGTCTACGAAGGCATGATCATCGGCATCCACAACCGCGAAAACGACCTGGTGGTCAACGCCACCCGCACCAAGCAGCTGACCAACTTCCGCGTCAGCGGCAAGGAAGACGCGATCAAGGTCACGCCGCCGATCGAACTGACGCTGGAGTACGGCGTCGAATTCATCGAGGACGACGAGCTGGTGGAGATCACCCCGAAGTCGATCCGGGTGCGCAAGCGGTACCTGACCGAGCATGACCGGAGGCGGGCCAGCCGCGAATAAGCGGTCCGCTTATTCCCGTCCGTCCCGCCCCCGGTCATCGACCGGGACAGGGTCGCACCCCAGCCTTGCAGGCCGCGGTCTCGCAGAGCTCGACCCCTTCGCCCCGTCCAAGCCGACGTCGGTCGGCTTGGAGCCGCGGGGCTCAGCCCCCGCCAAGCGGGGGCTCCAGTTTGTTGATTGCCCGGGCCGCTTTGCGGCCCTCTTCAATACTTCTTTGTCCTCATGCTTCTTTCGCACTCACGGGCTGTGCTGGTGATGGTGGGGATCACGCTGATGTGGAGCACGGCGGGCGTGGTGACGCGGCAACTGGAAGCCGCGCGCAGCTTCGAAGTCACGTTCTGGCGCAGCGCGTTCAATGCGCTGGCGCTGGTGGTGGTGCTGGGGTGGCTGAGGGGGCCGCGGCTGTGGGCCGACATCCGCCGTGGAGGCCGGGCGCTGTGGCTGTCGGCGCTGTGCTGGATGGTGATGTACACCAACTTCATGCTCGCCCTCACGCTGACCAGCGTGGCCACGGTGCTGATCACGATGTCGATCGCGCCGCTGATCACCGCGCTGTTTGCGCGTGTGTTCCTGAACCACCGGCTGGCGCGCCGCACCTGGGTGGCCATTGCGGTGGCGGGTGCAGGCATCGCCTGGATGTTCGGCCAGCAGGCCTTCGCGCCCGGCGTGGCCATGACCGGCGCGCTGGTGGCCCTGGGCGTGCCGCTGGCCGGCGCCACCAACTGGACACTGCTGCAGCACCTGCACCAGCGCCATGCTGCCGATCCCACGGTGGCCGAGCCCGACATGCTGCCGGCCGTGCTGCTGGGCGCGCTGCTGTCGGCGGCGATCACGCTGCCCATGTCGCTGCCGCTGTCGGCCACGGCGCACGACTTGTCGCTGCTGGCCTTGCTGGGGGTGTTCCAGCTGGCAATCCCCTGCTTGCTGGTGGTCGGGCTGACCAAGGTGCTGCCGGCGCCCGAGATCTCGCTGATCGGGCTGCTGGAAGTGATCTTCGGCGTGCTGCTGGCCTGGGTGGGTGCGGGCGAGGCGCCAGGCAGCACGGCATTGAGCGGCGGTGCCTTGGTGATCGGCGCACTGCTGGTCAACGAAGCGCTGGCGCTGCGCGAGCGGCGGGCTGCAGCCGTCTGATAGCGTCATTGCATGGTCTTGCATCGCTTGATCCCCGGCGCCAAGGCGCGGTCGTCGACCACCGACCCCGATGCGCCGGTGGTCATCCGCTTCGCCGCGCTGGGCGACGTGGTGCTGCTCACCGTGCTGCTCGAAGCGCTGTGCCAGCGCTATGGCCGGCCGGTGCATGTGCTGGGGTCGGGGCCGTGGACCGCTGTGCTGCTGGAGGCTCACCCTGCGGTGGGCGAAGTGCGGCTGCTCAGCAGCCGGCGTTCGCCTTACTGGCTGACGCCCTCGCAGCAAGCCGCCGCGGCCTGGTTGCGCCAGCACCGCGGGCCGATCTACCTGTGTGACCCTGACGAACATGCTGCACGTTTCCTGCGGCGGGCGGGTCTGCCCGAAGGCCGGGTGTTGCGCGCCTGGCAGCATTGGCCGGGCGACGCCATCCACTGGGCCGACTGGTGGCTGCAGATTGCCGCGCTGGACGCGGCCGATGCACCCGGACCGGCAATGCCCATCACCGTGCCGGCCCAGCCCCGGCTGCAGGCACCGGCGGCGTGGCACGAGGACACCCGCGCCTGGCTGCAGGCGCTGGGCCTGGCCGGCCGAGCGCTGGTGTTGGTGCAGCCAGGCCACAAGAAAACCCACAAGCGCGGTCGCCTGGCCACCGCCAGCCACGACAAACACTGGCCGGCTGCGCGCTGGGCCGAGGTGGTGCGCGGCATCATCGCCCGCCTGCCCGGTGCGGCCGTGTTGGTCTGCGGCTCGCCGCGCGAGGCCGGCCTGGCGCAGGAGATCGTTGACGCGGCCGGCACCGCGCCCGCTGGCACCAGGATCATCAATGCCGCCGCGCTTGATCTGAGCCTGCCGCGCCTGGTGGGCGTGGCGGCGCTGGCGCACAGCATGGTGTCGGTCGACACCGGACCGGCCCATGTCGCCGCGGCGATGGATTGCCCGCTGGTGGTGTTGTACGGCCAGTTCGGCTGGCGCCGCTGGCTGCCACGGGCGCCGCGGGCCACCGTGATTCCGTTGGGACCGCAGCTGCCCACGCCCGGCGCCAAGGTGGCCGACCTGTCCGCGGCGCAGGTGCTGGCGGCCTGGCAGCAACTGGCGACGCGGCCATGAATTTGCAGACGCAGGCGCCGAGGTTCGCCGAAACACCCCGGCACGAGGTCTGTGGCAGCGAGGCCGGGGCGCCAGCGCGGCGACGAAGGCCACGGCGCGCGGTTTGAACAACGGCCACCGGAAGCCCTTGAAGATCCAACTGCAGGCCCATTTGGCGACGGGCAGCGTTTCGATTTGCGCCGTGCCAGGCACTGATTCTGCAAAGTAACGCATCATTCGCCGATGCCAGCCAGCCAAGCCCAACCATGAAAATCACCGCCAACGGCTTGTTGATCGAAGTCGACGTGCAGGGGCCGCCCGAGGGCCAGCCGCTGTTGCTTGTGATGGGCCTGGGCATGCAATACGTCGCCTGGCCCGAAGAGCTGGTGGCCGACCTGGTGTCGCGCGATTTTCGCGTCATCCGCTTCGACAACCGCGACATCGGCCTGAGCCAGGGCTTTAACCACCTGGGCCCGCCACGCATGGTGGGCGCAGTGCTGCGCTACACCTTGCGCCTGCCGGTGCCGGCGCCGTACCGGCTGCGCGACATGGCCGACGATGCGGTGGGCGTGCTCGACGCGCTGGGCATCCGCAGCGCGCATGTGGTCGGTGCGTCGATGGGCGGCATGATCGCCCAGCACATGGCCGCAGCCCATCCCACCCGGGTGCGCAGCCTGACCTTGATCATGACCACCAGCGGCGCACGCCAGCTGCCGCAGCCGCGTTTGAAAACCCGCCACGCGCTGTTGTCACGCCCGCGCAGCGCCCGCGTGGACGACGTGGTGGCCCACCTCGAAACCCTGTTGCAGGTGATCGGCAGCCCGGGCTACCCTGGCGACCCAGTGCACCAGCGGCAGCGCCTGGAGGCCGCGGTGCGCCGCGCCTGGCGGCCCGCCGGCACGGCGCGCCAGATGCTGGCGATCGTCGCCGACGGTGATCGGTCAGCGATGTTGTCGCGCATCCGCGTGCCGACCCGGGTGGTGCACGGTGCCGACGACCCGCTGGTGCCGCCCGCCGCCGCGCCCGATTTGGTGGCCAAGATCGGCGGCGCCACGCTCGACATGGTGCCCGGCATGGGCCACGATCTGCCACTGGCACTGCTGCCACGGCTGGCCGACAACATCGCCGAGGTGGCCCGCCGCGCTTGAGCCGCAGCCGCGGCTGCGGCGGCTGCAGCACCTGCAGCACCGGCTGCGCTTGAGCCGCGCCGGCTCAGGCGAACTGGCCGGTGTCTACCCATTCGGACTGGATCAGCGACCACCAATCGACCGCCTGGCCGCGCAGCACGTAGTCGTAGGGCAGCCAGCCATAGCCGCCATCGCCCCAGCCGGCGCCCCACGAGTTGCGGATCAGCAGGGCGCCGGTGCTTGGGGCGGCCGCCCCGCTGTGCTTGATCTTCAGCGTGTCGTTGTAGCCGACCACCATCACCGCATGGCCGCCGACCACTTTGTCGGTCGGCAGTGGGAACGGGATCGCACCCTTGTTGGCCACACTGGCCTGGGTGTAGGAGCTGTAGACGGTGAAGCCGAAGAAAGCCGGCAAATTGGCGGCCAGGTTGGTTTTGATGGCGGCCAGCAGCGCCGCCTTGGGGGTGCCAGGTGGGTCGAGCCGGTAGTACTTCATCGCCTGAAAGTTGCTGGCGAACGAGTACAGAAAGGCCGAGGGTTCCTTGTCGAAATCGGCCACCACGTAGGGCCAGTAGTCTTCGGGCGGCACGCCGAACAGCGCCAGCGACTGCAGCGTGGTGCGCAGGTAGGCGCCGGTGTCGCCGGTCCACTTCAGCAGGTTGCGGGTGGTCTTGTAGGTGAACAGCCGCGAGCCGTCGATGTGTTTGCTGTAGGCCCGGCGCTGGAAGTATTCGACCAGCCCGACGCCGGCGTTGGCGGTGCACGAGCCCAGGCTGCCCTGGTTCTCGATCGGTGAGCACCAGGCTCGCAGGTCGATGCTGGTGGCCAGCTTGGCCGGCGCGCCCTTCGCGCCAGCGCCCTTCAGTTTGGCCAGCAAGGGCTTGATCTCGGCGCTGTCGGTGTCGTAGTCTTTGATGCTGGGCAGGTCGGGCATCCAGCCCATGCAAGGCGCTGAGGTGGAATCGGGCATGGCGGTCTCCTGAGGGGGAACGGGCGCCGGAGTGCCGGTAGGTTCCGGCTGCGGCTATCAAACAGGCGGCTATCAAACAGGCGGCTATCAAGCAGGCGACGAAACGGCGGTGCTCACACGGCGGTGATCCCGCGCGGCCCGCGTCCGGGTTCAGGGCGGCTGCGCCTGCACCGTCAGCGCAAAGCGCTCGACCGCCGCCGCGGCGCCTTCCCAGGGCCGCATCAGCGCCAGTTCAAGCCGGTGTTCGCCGGGCTGAACCACGTCGAAGTGCAGGCGGCGCTGGCCCCCGCCACCGACGCTGCCGGGCGCTGCGGCCGTAAAGCCGTCACCGGTCAGGGGCAGGGCAGCGTTGGCCTCAACCGGGGCCCAGCTGTAGCCGGTGGTGGGTGATTCATCGAGTTGCACCACCAACTGGGACCCCAAGGCGACCGCGATGGTCTGGCCGTGGTGTTGGCGTGTCAGCAGGGTCTCGGCCATGGGGCGCTGGTGGTCGTGGTGTTGCGACCATTGAATACGCCCCCCGCCGCCGTGGGAAGCCCCTTCGGCGCAGAAATTAGGGGTCTGGGGCGAGCCTGGGGAGCGGCCGCCGCCCCGCCATCAGCGCAGGGCCTTGGGCTTGACCGCGCGATGAAAGCCCTCGAACGGCAGGCTGCGCTGGTGGTCCGGCGTCGGGAAGGCCGCCTGGCCCAGCGATGCGCCGCCGTCGATTTGCACCGTGATGCCGGTGACGAAGGCAGCACCCGGCGACAGCAAAAACACGATGGCGGCGCTGACCTCGGCTTCTTCGGCCATGCGGCGCAGCGGCACGTGGTGCTTGAGTTTGCGGATGTGGGCGACCATCGCCTCGCCGTAGCTGTCCATGCCGCTGCTGGCGATCCAGCCCGGGGCCACGGCGTTGACGCGCACGCCGGCATGGGCCCATTCATAGGCCGCTGTCTGGGTCAGATTGGCCATGCCGGCGCGGGCGGCGCCGCTGTGGCCCATCGTCGGCATGCCGTTCCTGAAGTCGGCCGTCATGTTGACGATCGCGCCACCGTGCTGTTGCATGCACTGGTTGAACAGCTCGCGCATCATCAGGAAACCGCCGGTCAGGTTGTTGGCCACCACCGCGTCGAAGCCCTTCTTGCTGATGTTGGCCAACGGCGCCGGGAACTGCCCGCCAGCGTTGTTCACCAGCCCGGTGATCGGGCCGGCCTTCAGGGCCTCGGCCACGTTGGCCTTGACCGCGTCTTCGTCACGGATGTCGAAGGCGTGCCAGCTGACCTTGCCACCGTCTTCGGTGATCTCGGCGGCCACGGCTTCGAGCTTTTCCACCTTGCGCCCGCTCAGCACGATCTCGGCGCCCAGCGATGACAGCTCATGGGCCACGCAGCGGCCGATGCCCGAGCCACCCCCCGTGACCCAGAAACGTTGGCCGGCAAAGAGGTCGGGGCGGAAAACGCTGCGGTAGCCGGCGGTGGTGCTCATCGGGTCTCCTTGGGGGCAGGGGTTTTGGGGTTGCCGCCTTGGCGCCACGGGTGAGGTCAAGGTCGACAGCTTGTTCACCGGAAGGTGGCTGCAGCGTCGCCAGCGGCATGCTGCGCAGGCCCAGCATGCAGGTTCTGCGCGCTGCGCCCTATCGCCCTGACGACAGCGGGCGACGGAAAGCGCGCAGCGCCACCGGGCCTGAGCTGAAACAGGCCTCACCGCGTTGAGGCCAGACCTGCTTGACGGCCACCGCGCGGCGGCTCAGTTCACTTCAACTGGTCGATCAGCTTGCCGATGATGGTGCGGGCTTGCTCGCTGTTGTCGACCGTGCCGTCGGCAGTCTGCACACTGACCTGGGTCGTGGGGCCATTGCCCTTGACGACCACGCGCAGGCGCTGCGGCTTCACCGCGTCCTTGCCGCCGCCTATCAGCTTGCTGAAGAAGCCGGGTTCTTCCTGGCCGGCCAGCTTGGGGTCGATGTAGCGAACGAAGTACAGGCCGGCGCCGCGGTCACGGTCTTCGATGGTGAAGCCGGCGCGGTCCAGGCCCAGCCCGACCTGACGCCAGGCGCGGTCGAAGCCCTCGTCGATCGCCATCGCCGCAGTAGCGGGCAGGCTGGAGACCCGCGGGCCCGGGCTGTCGGCGCGGGCTTTTTCAGGCCCGACCGGCGCGCTGGCCACCGCCACGCGGGCGGCGTCTTCCTTGCTGCCCAGCTTGACCATCAGGCGCGACAGGAACTCGGCTTCCAGTTCGGGATCGTTCGGCCGCGGTTGCCAGCGGGTCTGGTCCTTCATCTCGGTGACGTAGACCTCCTGCACGCCGCGGTGGCTGATGTAGACCTCGCTGCCGGTGCCACTGCCGCTGCGCTCGATGCGGGTGCGGAAACGGTCGCGTTCGGCGGTTGAGTACAAGCCGTCCAGCACGCGGCCCAGCGTGCGGCGGACGAAGTCGTCGGCGATCTTGGCGCGGTTCTCGGCCCAGTTGGTTTCCATCACGCCGATGGCGGGCTCGTCGAGGTCGAGCACGAAGCCGCGCTCCAGCCAGAAGGCCCGCACCAGCGGGTAGAGCGCCTCCGGCGCCATCGGCGCCAGCAGCCAGCGGGTGTTGCCCTGGCGCTCGATGCGCATGTCGGCCAGGGCATTGGGGGCCACCGCAGCGGTGGCAGCAGCGGCCGCCGGTGCGCCACTGGCCGTCTGGCTCAGCGTGTTGGCACTGACCACGCCTGACCGTGGCTGGTAGCGCCCGTCGCGGGCCAGCTGGGTCAGGTCGGGCGGGATGTCCAGCGGCGCGGTCTTGATACCGGTGCTGCGGTAGTCCACCGAATCGCCCGACATGAAGCCGGACGAACAGCCGGCCAGGGACAGCGCAAGCAACAACGAAGCCGCACGCGAGGCGGTGAGGGGGAAAACGGGATTCACGTTGCGGGTCTCCAGGGAGCGCAGTAGGGGTCGAAGCGCCGGGCGTGGGCGCGCCAGCAGATGGGGCCGGGCCAAGGCGGGCAGGTGCGGGCTCACGGGCTGGTTAACGGGCTGGCTGACGGGCCGGCTAACGGGCCGGCTCAAAGGTCGGCTCACAGCAGGCCGGCTTCGTGCAGGGCGGCGTCCACCAGCACCTGGCCGGCGGGAGTCAGCGGCGTGATGGGCAAGCGCAGGTCGGGCCGGCACAGGCCCAGCCGCGACATCGCCCATTTGGTGGGCGCCGGGCTGGGCTCGCAGAACAGCTGTTTGTGCAGCGACAACAGCTGGAAATGGATCGCGCACGCGCGCTTCACATCGCCGGCAATGGCGGCCATGCACAGCTCGTGCATCAAGCGCGGTGCCACGTTGGCGGTGACGCTGACGTTGCCATGACCGCCCAGCAGCATCAGCGCCACGGCGGTGCCGTCATCGCCCGAATAGATTGAGAAGCCGGCCGGTGCGTGCTTGATCAACTGGGCGGCGCGCTCGATGTTGCCGCTGGCCTCTTTGACGCCGACGATGCCCGGCACGGTTGCCAGGCGCAGGGCGGTCTCGGGCAGCATGTCGGCCACCGTGCGGCCGGGCACGTTGTACAGCACCACCGGCAGGTCGACCGCCTCGGCGATGGCCTTGAAGTGCTGATAGATGCCCTCCTGCGAGGGCTTGTTGTAGTAGGGCACCACCTGCAGCGAGCAGTCGGCACCGACCTC
>JAYVDE010000494.1:0-4004 GCA_043749575.1 Burkholderiaceae bacterium
GCTTGGCGATCGGCGTCTCGCGGCGGTGGTAGATGCTCCAGGTCAAAAACGCCGCCAGGATGCCCACCGGCACGTTGATGTAGAAGATCCAGGGCCAGCTGAAGTTGTCGGTGATCCAGCCGCCCAGCAGCGGCCCGACCACCGGCGCGACCAGCGTGGTCATGCCCCAGAAGGCCAGCGCCTTGCCGGTCTGGTGGCGCGGGTAGCTGGCCATCAACAGGGTCTGCGACAGCGGCATCAGCGGCCCGGCGACAAGGCCCTGCAGCACCCGGGCGGCGATCAGCATCTCCAGCGAGCTGGCCAGCCCGCACAACATCGACGCCAGCACGAACAGCAGCACGCTGGTGGTGAACAGCCGCACCGCGCCGAAGCGCTGGGTCAGCCAGCCGGTCAGCGGCAGCGCGATGGCGTTGGCGATACCGAAACTGGTGATGACCCAGGTGCCTTGGGCCGGGCTGACGCCCAGGTTGCCGGCGATCGCCGAGATCGACACGTTGGCGATCGACGAGTCGAGCACGTTCATGAAGGTCGCCAGCGACAGCGCCAGCGTGCCCAGCAGGCGCCGGCCGCCTTCCAGCGGCGGGTACTCGGCCGGCTGGCCGGCGGCGGCGGGCGCCATCAACGCAGCTTGGCGCTGGCCGCCGCCCGCGCGGGCGCGGCGGCCTGGCCACCGTTGGCGGCGATCACCCGCGCCACTTCGGCCGCGGCGGCGCTGTCCTGGCCGTCGAACACGGCGGTCTGCGCGACCGGCTGGCCGCGTGACGGGTCAGCCAACGGGTGGGCGGGCGGGTCGGCCAACGGGTTGGCCAAGCTGCGGCTGCGGCGCTCGGACACGTCGACCGACACCTCCATCGACAGCCCGACCCGCAGCGGGTGGGCCACCAGGTCTTGCGGGTCGAGCACGATGCGCACCGGCACCCGCTGCACGATCTTGATCCAGTTGCCGGTGGCGTTCTGCGCTGGCAGCAGCGCAAAGGCCGCACCAGTGCCCGCGCCCAAGCCGCCCACCGTGCCGCGAAAACGGACCTTGTGGCCATACACATCGGACGTCAGCGTCACCGGCTGGCCGACCCGCAACGCGCCCAGCTGGGCTTCCTTGAAGTTGGCGTCGACCCACAAGCGGTCGAGCGCGACCACCGCCATCAGCGGCGCGCCGGCGGCCACACGCTGGCCGATCTGCACGCTGCGGCGGGCCACCACGCCGTCCAGCGGCGCGGGCAAGTCAGTGCGTTTCAGCGCGGTGAAGGCCTCGTGCACCTGCACCGCGGCGCGCTGCACGTTTGGGTGGTCGGCCACGGGCGTGCCGTCGGTCAGGCTGCGGTTGGCGGCCAGCGCCTCGCGCGCGGCGGCCAGTGCCGCGGTCGCCACCCGCTGCGCAGTGTGGGCGGTGGCCAGCTGGGCACTGGCGTGGGCCAGCTCTTCTTTGGCCACCGCGCCGCCGGCCAGCAGCGGCGCGCGGCGGCTCACATCGTCGGCGGCACGGTCGACCTCGCTCTGGGCCTTCGCCACCTCGGCCTCGCGTACCGTCACCTGGGCAGCCAGCGTGGCGTTGTTGGCCACCAGGTTGCGCAGCTCGCGCACCGCCTGGGCCAGCTGCGCCCCGGCCTGGGCCAGTGCGAGCTTGGCGTCCGCAGGGTCCAGCCGCAGCAGCGGCTGGCCGGCCCGTACCAGGTCGGTGTCGTCGGCCAGGATCGCCACGACCGTGCCCGCGACCTGTGACGTGATCTGCACCACGTTGCCCTGCACATAGGCGTTGTCGGTGGTTTCAACATGGTTCAACACCAGCGCCCAGTACAAGGCATAGCCCGCAGCGGCCAGCAGCGTCACGCCGCCGATCAGGATCAGGGCCCGGCGCCGCGCGGCGGGGCGCGCCAACTGTGCCGCAGCGGCCACCGCGGGGGCAGGTTTGGCGGGTGCGGCGGGTGTGGCGGTCATGGGTGCGGCGGTCACGAGGGCGGCGGGTGCCTGGGAAGGGGTGGACATGCAGCGTCTCTCAGTGTTCTGGTCGGTTCGACGGGTCGTCGGGGCTTGGCCTGGGCGGCGCGGCGGCGCGGCGGCGCGGACTCAGCGCGCCGCCGGGCTGCCCGGCTCGTCGCACCAGCCCCCACCCAGCGCCCGCATCAGGGCGACCTGGGTGTCGAGCGCACGGGCCTTCAGCTCGACCGTGCCGGCACGCTGGGCCAGCACCGCGCTCTCGGTGGCCAGCACGCTGAGGTAGCTGCTCAGGCCCGCCTCGTGGCGCTGCGTGGCCAGCTGCCAGGCGCTTTCGGCGGCGGCGGCGGCCTCGGCTTGCAGCGCCTGCTGGCGCTGCAGTGAGCGCAGCAGCGCGCCGGCGTCGGCCACCTCACGCGCGGCCTCCAGCACGGCGCCGTTGTAGGCGGCCACGGCGGCGTCGGCCTCGGCCGCACGCGTGCCCAGCCGGGCCCGCAAATAGCCACCGTCGAACAGCGGCAGCCGCAGCGCCGCGCCCACCGTGTGCTGGCGGCTGCCGGCCAGCAGCAGCCGGTCCAGCCCCAGCGCGTTGAGGCCGAACTGGCCGATCAGGTTGATGTCGGGGTAGAAGTCGGCCTGCGCGCCGGCCACCTGGGCCTGCGCCGCTTCCACCCGCCAGCGCGCGGCGACCACGTCGGCCCGGCGGCCCAGCAGGTCGGCACCCAGCCGGTCGGGCAGTGTGGCCACTTGCAGCGGGCCCAGCGCCGGGCGGGCGCCGGCCAGCGCCTGCGGTGCCTGGCCGCTCAGCACGGCCAGTGCGTGGCGGGCCAACGCGATCTGGCCGTCGAGCTGCTCGATCTGCTGCCGCGCCTCGGGCACCGGGCCTTGCGCCTGGCGCAGTTCCAGCGCGGTGTCCAGGCCAGCGGCAACCCGGCGGCGGGTCAGTGCCAGCTGGTTTTCACGCTGGGCCAGCGTGCGCTCGGCCACTGCGCGCAGCTCGAGCAGCCGCGCCAGTTCAACCCAGCCGCGCGCCAACCGGGCCGACAACAACACCCGCGCGGCCTGCAGTTCGGCCGCCATCGCCCGCTGCTGGCCGAGCGCGGCGTTCAAGGCCGCGGCATGGCGGCCGAAAAAATCGAACTCCCATTGGGCATTGACCCGCAGGGTGCCCAGGTTGTGGGTGGTGCCCGCCAGCTGCGGCGGAATCAGCCCGTTTTCAGAAAATCGCTCGCGCGTGGTGTCGGCCAGCAGCCCGAACTGCGGGCCCTGCGAGGCGGTCAGCGCCTGGTTGTCGGCCGAGGTGGCGGCCAGCCGCGCCGCCGCGGCCTGCAGCCCGGGCTGGCCGGCCAGGCCCTGGGCGATCAGCGCATCGAGCGCCGGGTCGCCCAGGCCGCGCCACCAGGCGGCGTCGGGAAAGACCATCGCCGCCCCGCCATCGGCGGCCAAACCGGCCGCCGTAGGGACGAATCCCAACCCGGCCGCCGCCGGGGTGATGGCCAGCGCTGGCGGCGGCAGATCGCCAGGCGTGGCGCAGCCGGCCAAGACCACCAGCGCTGCGGCCAGCACCGGCCACCGGCCCGACGCCCACCAGCCCAGCCCCGGCCGCCGCCACGGCCCAACGAGCCCGCCCTGGATCAGCCCCCCAGCGGCCATCATTCAACTTCCTTCAAAGCATCGCGCAGCACGTCGCCGTTGGCCGCCATGCGCTCCAGCAGGCCCAGCAACTGCCGCCATTCGGCTTCGGTGAAACCGGCCAGGTGGGCGTTCAACACCTCGGCCAGCACCGGCGGCACATGCTGCGAGGCAGCACTGCCGGCCGCGGTGAGTTCGAGCTTGACGACCCGCCGATCCTGCAGCGAGCGCACCCGCCGCAGCAGGCCCTTGGCCTCCAGCCGGTCGAGCGCTCGGGTCATCGCACCCGGGTCCAGCGCCTGGTCGCGGGCCAACGCGGCCATGGTGTCGCATTCACCGCGGGCAATGCGGTAGAGCGGCAGCCACTGCGCGTGGGTCAGGTCGTGCTCGGCCAGGCGGCGGTCGACCTGCAGCAACAGCGACTGCATCACCCGCTTCAT
>JAYVDE010000495.1:0-3944 GCA_043749575.1 Burkholderiaceae bacterium
GGGCGAAAGTGCTCGGCTCGGATGCGTTCGAAGTCGGGCAGCGTCAGCGGCGCAGCGCCGTCGATCAACAAGGCATTGGTGGTGGCATCCATGGCGTGCGAGGGGTGTAGGGCGGTTGAGGTGCGGGGTGCGGGTGGGGCGCGGGTGGGGCGCGATGCCGCCGGCGATGATGCCACCGGGCCCGTCGGCCTGCTGCGGCCGCGCCGCCTGTTCGTGGCCGGCGCTACAGTCGCAAGCTCCTTCCTGACCTGCGGCCCACGGCCGTCCCGTGCATGCCCTCAGCCAAGTCCTCCGCCTTCCGTCCGTCGACCCGCGGCGCCGGCTCGTCCAAGCCGTTGTGGCTGTGGCTGGCCCTGGCGCTGCTGATCATCATGGCCGACCAGCTGACCAAAACGCTGGTGATCAGCCAGTTCGCGCTCGGCGACAGCCAGACGGTGACGCCCTGGTTCAACCTGGTGCGGGTGCACAACGCCGGTGCGGCGTTTTCGTTTCTGGCCGGCGCGTCGGGCTGGCAGCGCTGGTTTTTCGTCGGGCTGGGCGCGGTGGCCTCGGTGTTCATCGTCTGGATGCTGCGCAAGCACCCGGGCGAGCGCCTGTTCTGCCTGGCCATCAGCCTGATCCTGGGCGGCGCGCTGGGCAACGTGATCGACCGCCTGCTGCATGGCCACGTGGTCGACTTTCTGCAGTTCCACGGGTCCTTGCTGGCGCCGATGTTCCCGGGCGGTTTTTTCCCCAGCTTCAACATCGCCGACAGCGCCATCACCGTGGGTGCGGTGGCCTTGATCCTCGACGAACTGCTGCGCGTGCGCCGCAGCCGCTGAGCGCCGGCCTCACGCTGAAGGCGCCATGAACGCCCCGCCCTCGCCGCCGCAGCCGCAGCCGCAGCCGCAGCCGCAGCCCGAGCCGCATTCCAGGCCGCCAGCCCAGCCGGCCGAATCTGCCACCGTCTCGATCACCCTGCGCCCGCTGGGCCTGGGCGACCCGCTGCGCTGGCTGGCGCTGGGCTGGCGCGATTTTCTCCGCTGCCCTGGCATCGGCCTGTTCTACGGCGCCTGCTTCATGGCCATGGGCTGGCTGCTGACGGCGGTGTTCGAACACGCACCGGCCTATGTGCTGGCGCTGTCGGCCGGCTTCCTGCTGACCGGACCGTTTTTTTGCCTGGGCCTGTACCAGGCCAGCCGGCGGCTTGAACGCGGCGAGCAGCCCGACCTGGGCGATTCGCTGCTGGCCTGGGACCAGCGCGCCGGCACCCTGGCGATCTTCGGCATCGTGCTGCTGGTGCTCGAGCTGCTGTGGGGCCGCGCCTCGCTGATCATCTTCGCGCTCAGCTTTGACGGCATGCCCGATTTCAAGGGCTCGTTGCTGGCCTTGCTGAATAGCGAGAACCTGCCGTTCATCGTCGCCTACTTGCTGGTGGGCGGGCTGTTCGCCGGCTTGATCTTCAGCGTCAGCGTGGTGGCGATCCCGATGATCCTCGACCGCTCCACCGACGCCATCAGCGCTGTGCTGACCAGCCTGCGCCTGGTGCTCAGCCAGCCGGTGGTGATGCTGTGCTGGGGCGTGCTGATCACCACCACCGTGGTGCTCGCCATGCTGCCCTGGTTTGCCGGGCTGCTGGTGGCGGGCCCGGTGCTGGGCCATGCGTCCTGGCATGCCTACCGCGCCGCGGTCGGCGACTGAGCAGTCGCGACCGCACCGCCGGGCCGGGCAGCCGGGCCTGGCCGCCGGCCGGGCAGGCTAGAGTCGCCGCATGCTGCCTCGCTTGCCTGATTGCCCCCTGCGCGCCCCGCCGCCCCTGCCCGAGCGCCTGCCCAACCGGCCGCTCAAGCGCCCGCCCAAGCGCCCGCCCACCCCGCCCCGATGCGGCCGGCGGCCCGGCCTGATCGGCGCCTGGGCGCTGGCCGCGCTGGGCCTGATCGCCACCGCGCGCCCGGTGCAGGCCGGCCTGCCCGAGGTGGTGGCCGCGCTCAAGCCCTCGGTCGTGGCCGTGGGCACCTACGACGCGCTGGCCAACCCGCGCTTCAACTTTCGCGGCACCGGTTTCATCGTCGGTGACGGCCGCCTGCTGGCCACCAACGCCCATGTGCTGCCCGAGGAAACCGCCCTGCGCCAGCGGCTGGTGCTGCAGATTGCCGGCAACCGCAACGCCAGCGGCGACCGCGTGCCCGAGACCCGCCCGCTCACCGTGCTGGCCGTCGATCCGGTGCACGACCTGGCGCTGCTGCAAATCAGTGGCGCACCACTGCCCGCGGCGACGCTGGCCGAGGGCACGGCGCGCGAAGGCCAGGCGGTGGCCTTCATCGGTTTTCCGATCGGCGGCCTGCTGGGCTTCTCGCCGGTCACCCACCGCGCCAGCATCTCGTCGATCACGCCGATTGCGCTGCCACCGCCCAATGCCCGCCAGCTGGACGCGGCCGCGGTGTCGCGGCTGCGCCAGGGCCCGTTCGACATCTACCAGCTCGACGGCACCGCCTACCCGGGCAACAGCGGCGGGCCACTGTTCGACGCCGAAACCGGCCAGGTGCTGGGTGTCGTCAACATGGTGCTGGTCAAGGGCAGCCGCGAATCGGTGCTGAGCCAGCCCTCGGGCATCAGCTACGCGATTCCGGTGCGCTTTTTGCGCGAGCTGATGGCCGCGCCGCGCTGACGACCACCGACCCGCGGCGTTTCGGCGCGTTCGGCAGCGTTCAGCGCCTTGCAGGCGCTGCCGCGCGACCCTGAGCTCAGGGCAACAGGATGCTGCAGCCCGTGGTGTTGCGCGCTTCCAGCTCGGTGTGGGCGCGTGCCACCTCGGCCAAGGGGTAGCGCTGGTCGATGCGGATCTTGACCGCGCCGCTCATCACCACTGCGAACAGGTCGTCGGCCATCTTCTGCGTCGCCTCGCGGCTGGCCATGTGGCTGAACAGCGTGGCCCGGGTGAGGTAGAGCGAGCCCTTGGCGCCCAGCACACCCGGCGCAAACGGCGCCACCGGCCCCGACGCATTGCCGAAGCTGGCCAGCAGGCCAAACGGGCGCAGCACGTTGAGGCTGCCCTCGAAGGTGTCTTTGCCGACCGAGTCGTAGACCACCTTGACCCCGGCGCCGGCGGTGATTGCCTTGACGCGGGCGACAAAATCCTCGCTGCGGTAGTTGATCGCAAACGCCGCACCGTGCTCCAGTGCCAGCTGGCACTTGGCGTCGCTGCCGGCGGTGGCGATCAATTGCAGGCCGAGTGCCTTGGCCCACTGGCAGGCGATCAGGCCGACACCACCGGCGGCGGCATGGAACAGCACGTGGTCGCCGGCCACCAGGCCTTCGACCGGCAGCGTTTTCTTCAGCAGGTACTGCGCGGTCAGGCCTTTCAGCATCATCGCTGCGCCGGTCTCGAAGCTGATCGCGTCGGGCAGCTTGCACACCGTCATGGCCGGCATCACCCGGGCCTCGCTGTAGCTGCCGGGCGGGCTGCTGGCGTAGGCCGCGCGGTCACCGGCCACCAGGTGCGTGACGCCCTCGCCCACCGCCTCGACGATGCCCGCGCCTTCCATGCCCAGGCTCAGCGGCAGCGCGTTGGGGTACAGGCCGGTGCGCTGGTAGACGTCGATGTAGTTCAGGCCGATGGCGTGGTGGCGGATGCGGATCTGGCCGGGGCCGGGTTCGCCGACGGGCAGGTCGACAAGCTGCATCACCTCGGGGCCGCCGAATTGGGCGATCTGGATGGTCTTGGGCATGAAAGGTCTCCGGTACTTTGCTGGGGGCCGCAAGGTTAACCGTTGCCGCCCGGCGCTGCTGGCTTGGGCTCGCGGGCGCGCAGGCGACAGACAAGCCCGCGCCGGGCGACACAATCACAAGTCATGCGCCCCATGTGCCCCGTGCGCCCAGCCCACCCGCCATGCCGATCACCCCGCGCCTGGCGCTGATGCTGTGTGTGCCGCCGCTGCTGTGGGCCGGCAACGCGGTGGTCGGGC
>JAYVDE010000496.1:0-3941 GCA_043749575.1 Burkholderiaceae bacterium
CTTCATCGAAGAGCCGGCCAATCTGAAGCTGCTGATCGTGGTCAGCAAGCTGCTGACCGGCTTCGACGCGCCGAGCTGCAGCTTCATCTACCTCGACAACGAACTGCGCGACCACAACCTGTTCCAGGCCATCTGCCGCACCAACCGGCTGGATGGCGACGACAAGGACTACGGCCACATCGTCGACTTCAAGGAACTGTTCGGCGATGTGCAGCAGGCCATCGCCGTGTACAACTCGGACGAGCTCGACATCGACGAGGTCGGCAACACCGTCGGCGGCGGCGGCGGCGGCGGCGGCAAACACAACGTCGAACTGAAGAACTGGCTGGTCGAGGGCAAGGCGCAACTGGACGACACGCGCCAGGCGCTGCACTACCTGTGCGAGCCGGTGTCACAGCCGCGCGAGGTGGAGCAGTTTCTGCGCTACTTCTGCGGCGATGCGGCCAAGGCCGACTCGCTGGACGAGACCGAAGCGCTGCGGATTTCGTTCTACAAGGCCGTGGCCCTGTTTACGCGGGCCTACGCCGACATTGCACAAAACCTGACGGAGGTGGGCTACTCGGACGCCGACCTTGATGCGATCAAGCGTGAGGCCGAGTTCTATGCCGACCTCCGCACCGCGATCAAGCAACACGCGGCCGAAGAGCTGGACATCAAGCCCTTCGAGGCGGACATGCGCCACCTGCTCAACACCTACATCCAGGCCGATGCGGCCACCGACCTGGGCGACCTGGGCGCGCTGTCGCTGACCGAGCTGATCATCCAGACGGGCATTCACGACGCCATCGCCAAGAAGCTCAACGAGAAGGGCAAGCTGTCGAAGAAGGCCATCGCCGAGGCGATCATCAACAACGTCCGCAAGACGATCATCCGCAACCAGCTCACCGACCCGAAGTTCTACGAGCAGATGTCCAAGCTGCTCGATGACCTGATCGAGCAGAGCCGGACCGATGTCGAGGCCTACGAAGCGTTTCTGCGCAAGGCCGAGGAACTGGTGCGCAAGCTGGCGAGCAAGAAGCCCGACGACGACGTACCAGCGTCACTGCATGGCAACGCCGAGGCCACCGTGCTCTACAACAACCTCGACTCGATTGCCGCGACCAGCTTCCGCTACCCGAGCGCCGATGAGGACAAGGCAGCACTCGCCTTGCGACTCGACTGGGTGGTGAGAGAGCGTGCGCCCGCCGGTTGGAAAGGCGACGACACACGAGAACGTACGGTGAAAAACGCCATCTACCCGCTGCTGGACAAGGACGGCCGGGCCACCGAGGCGCTGTTTGAGATCATCAAAAATCAGCCGGGTTATTGATGGACGAGACGATGCGCGCGACGATGCGCGAGACCATCGAGTTCGGCGACATCGTCGTTGACGTCACGCGTAAGGCTGTCAAGCATGTGCACCTCTCGGTGCATCCACCGACGGGCAGGGTGACATTGGTCGCACCCACCGCGACACGCCCTGAGGTGGCGCGCGCCTACGCCATTTCGCGGCTGGGCTGGATTCGGCAGCAGCAGGCAAAGCTGACTGCGCAGGCGCGGGAAGCGCCCCGCCAGTTCATCGCGCGAGAGAGCCACTACCTCTGGGGCCGCCGCTACCTGCTGGCCATTGTCGAGCGCGAGGCCAAGCCAATGGTGACGCTGGACCATCGACGGATCACCTTGCACGTCAGGCCTGGCAGTGACCGGGCGAAGCGACAAGCGCTGATGGACGAATGGCATCGGTCGCTCTTGCATGCGGTGGTGCCGGCGCTGATCGACAGATGGGCGCCCAAGCTGAAGGTCACGGTCGCTGCGTACTTTCTTCAGCGGATGAAGACCCGGTGGGGCGGCTGCAATCACCAGGCCGGCAACATCCGCCTCAACACTGAGTTGGTGAAGAAGCCGAAGGACTTGCTGGAGTACGTGATCGTCCACGAAATGGCCCATCTGCTTGAACCCCAGCACAGTGATCGCTTCGTGGCGATCATGGATGCGCAGTACCCGGCTTGGCGCGACGCTCGGGCTGAATTGAATGCCTTGCCCTTGGGCGCCGAGGTGTGGGGGGAATGACCCGATGGCCGGCGCTCCAAGCCGCCCGACTGTCGAAGCCAAGGACACCGTGTGATCGGATAACGCCGCCCTTGAGAAGATCCGTGAAGACGACGGCCGCTGAAACAAGTCGATTGCGATGCTGAAGAGCGCGCAAGAGGCGCCAGGCGCCAGGCGCCAGGCGCCAGGCGGGACGCGAGCCCCGCAAAAGTCTGGCGCACAAAGAAAAACAGCCTAGGAGCCGAAGCGCCTAGGCTGTTGATCCATTTCTTGTTTTTCTGGTGCGGCTGGCAGGAATCGAACCCACGACCCCTTGGTTCGTAGCCAAGTACTCTATCCAACTGAGCTACAGCCGCGCAGCCTTGGATCATATACTGCTTTTGACGCAGGCGCCAGGGGCCGCTGCCGTTTTTGGCAATGCATGGCGGCTGGCGGGCCGATCAGTCGATCAGTCGATCAGTCGATCGCGGCGGCCCGGGTCAGGCAGTCGAGCGCCCGGGCCTGATCGCCTTCCTCGGTGGCCAGTCGGGCCAGCGAACGCCAGGCCTGCCGGCGCGCGCGCGGCAGCAGGCGGCTGTCCTGCCCGGCTTGCTCCAATGGCCGGCGGGCCTTGCCCCACAGCTGGCGTTCGACCAGTACCGCGCCAGCCGCAGCCTGCACCGACGCATCGGTCGGGTAGCTGCGCTGCGCGGCCTCGACCCGGGCGAGCCACTCGGGGCCCAGGCCGGCCGCCGAATCGGCGAGCGCCAACGCCACTTCGGCGCGGCCGTCGGCGCCCAAGGTGTCCAAGCGGTCCCACAGTGGCCGCAACCAGGCACGGCCTTCGTCAGGCACATCAAAAGCCGCGGCGCGGCGGGCCGCACGGGCCGCGACAAACGGGTCGCGCTGGTCAGCCAGGTCGAAGCGCTGCCAGGCGCTGCGCAGTTGGTCAGCGTCATGCACCTCGTCAAGCGCCTCGATGGCCAGCGACCGCAGCAGCCCAAGCGCTGCGGTTTGCGAGAAGGCCTGGTGATTGGCCAGCAGGCGCGCGGTCTGCAGGGCGTCGAGCGGGCGCCGCTCCAGCCGGGCCGCCCGCAGCTTGAGCCGCAGGGCCTGGGTGCGCCGCGCCACGCCGGGTTGCAGTTCGGCCAGCAAGGCCTCGGCACGCGGACCGTCACCGTCGTCGAGCGCCCATTCGGCGGCCAGCAAGCGTGCGCCATCGTCGACGGCCGCGTTGCCGGCGCGGCGGCCACTGCGCGGGGCTTGTTGCAGCAACTCGTCGCGGCGAGACCGGTCCTGCAAGCGGTGCAGGCTGCCGGCCGCGAGCAGCGTGGCCAGCATGCGGAATTCATGGTTGTCGGCCAGGATGCCGACCTCTTGGCGCAGGCTGATGGCACGCTGCGCCGCTTTGTGGGCGCGGCTGTAGCGGCCGCCAAAAAATTCAGCCTGCGCCTCGCGCAGCGCGGCCTGCGCGGTGCGCTCGAGCCGCAGGCCACGCCATTCGCGGGCACGGGCCGGCAGGCCCAACAAGGCGCTGAGGGCCTGCGACGCCGTCAACATCGCAAAACCGCTGCCGATGGCCACGATCAGGAAAAAGTTCAGCGACAGGTCCAGCCGCCAGCCGTTCCAGTAGAAGGACGCCAGGCCGCTGTTGTCGCCCAGCGTCAGCGCGGCCACCACCGCCACCGCGAAGAGCAGGATCAGCCAGATGACGGTGCGCATCAACGGCCTCTGCGGGGTGCTGGGGTCAGCGGCACCGGCCTAACGACCCGCCTGCGCGGCCGCCAGCGCCGCCAGGGTCTCGTCGGGCCGCGGCAGGTTGATCTGGCGGGCTTGGGCCGCCACTTGCCGCACCAGCTCGGCGGTCACGACGACGCGCCGCGCGCCGCGGTCAAAGTAGCGGTCCAGCACCGATTGCACCTCGCGCAAATCGG
>JAYVDE010000497.1:0-3935 GCA_043749575.1 Burkholderiaceae bacterium
GCAGCCGGGCGTCGCGCAAGTCCCAGCGGTCGTTCTTGAAGGTGACCGGCTCATCGCTGGTCAGCAGCTTCATGATCACACCCAGGCCGTCCTCCAGCAACGGGCGGGTCTGGGTCTGCGACAGCCCCACCATGATGCCGTCGCTGGGCAGCGAGCCCGGGCCCAGGCCGAGCATGACGCGGCCGCGCGTCAGGTGGTCGAGCTGAACGATGCGCTCGGCCACCCACAGCGGGTTGTGGTAGCTCACGCTGGTCACGCCGCTGCCCAGCATGATGCGCTTCGTGCGTTGCGAGGCCACCGCCATGAAGATCTCGGGGCTGGCGCTGATCTCGGTGCCGGCCGAGTGGTGCTCGCCGCACCAAGCTTCGTCATAGCCGCAGCGGTCCAGCCACTGCAGCAGCTCCAGGTCTTGCTCCAGCGCCAGCGTCGGGTTGATGCCGGGCTTGTGGAAGGGCGCCAGGAAAATGCCGAATTTCATCCTGTGACTCATCGCGCTGGTCTCCTTGAGGATACGGTCACGACCTGGCCTGCGGTCAAAGCCGCGCGACGGCCGTTGCGGTTGGAAAGGCCAAACCTTGTACCGCCCGCGCCGGTCGCTGTCCATCCGGAATAGACCCTGGCGCGCTACCCAGCCCCGCCTGGCGGGGCTCCGATGGCAGGCTTTTGGCGCCATCCTCAGGCCCCCTGCGAAGCCCGCCTGATGGCGACCCCGGCCGCAGCGGTGGTGGTCAGCGCGGCAGTCAGCGCAGCAGTCAGCGCGGCGGTTTGGCCATCAACAGCGCACGCTCCGCGTCGGTGACAAAGCGCCACTGGCCCGGCGCCGGGCCGTCGTCCAGCGTCAGTGCGCCGAAGGCGCTGCGGTGCAGGCTGAGGCAGTGGTTGCCCACGGCGGCCACCATGCGCTTGACCTGGTGGTACTTGCCCTGCACCAGGGTCAGCCGCAGCGAGCGCTCGCCGGTGGCCTCGCAGCCCTCGGCGCGCACCGGCAGCGGGTCGTCGTCCAGCACCACGCCGTGCAGCAGTTGCCGCACCTGCTCGGCGTCCACCGGCCGGTCGCAGCCCACCTCGTAGACCTTGGGCACATGGTGCTTGGGGGAGGTGAGGCGGTGGATCAGCGTGCCGTCGTCGGTCATCAGCAGCAGGCCGGTGGTGTCCTGGTCGAGCCGGCCCACCGGCTGCACACCGCGGTGGCGCAGTGCCGGCGGCAGCAGCAGCATCACGCCGGGCCAGTGTTTGGGCTTCTGCGAGCACTCGTAGCCGGTGGGCTTGTTCAGCAGCACCAAGGCCTTGTCTTGAAAGGTCCAGGGCTGGCCCTCGACCTCGAACTGCAGGCCGGCGGTCTCCACCCCCGCAGCGGGGTCGTCGACCACCGCGCCGGCCAGCCGCACCTGGCCGCTGAGCACCAGGCCCTCACAGGCCCGGCGCACCCCAAAACCCTGGGTAAACAGCACCTGGGACCAAACCAATTTCGCCATCGGAGTCCTTGTGGGCCGCGCGGGCTTATTCGTGCAGTTCGAGCACGGTGACGTGGCCGTCCTTGGCCGGCCAGACCTGGCCGACGATGCGCTCGCTGATCACGCCCGAGCGGAACTCGGCCACCACCGGCCGCGCCGCGGCGTCGGTCAGCTTGAGCTTGGACACCGCCAGGCCCGCCACGCCGGGCGGGATGCCGGTGGCCGGCTGGCCGTCGAGCAACACGCTGTCGCGCGGCAGGCCGAAGTAGGCCCGTGGCCGGGTCAGGCTGACCAGCGCCGCGGCGTCCTTGTCGGCATCGGCGATGGCGCGTTCGGGCCGCAGGTTCACGGTGTCGGCCGAGCGTGCAAACGGCGCGCGGTAGGTGTGCGCGGTAGCGAAGCCGGTCGCTTCCAGCATGAATTCCAGCGGCGTGGCCGAGTCGGTGGCCAGCGGGCCCCAGCGGCCATCGGCGGTGATGGTCTGGGCCAGCAGCGGCGCGCCCCGGCGGGCACCGGTGCTGGCATCGACCGCGTACACCGTGAGCCTGGCGCCAACCAGCGGCAGGTTGCTGGGGCTGTTGCCGGCAAAGCCGCTGACCTTGCCGGCCAGCGTGACCTGCGCCTCGGGCGTGACGTGGGTCGGCGTGGTGGTGGTCGGCGCGCGCCCGGTGACGAAGCGATAGGCCGCGGCAAACGCCTCGGGGTGGTAGCTCACCTCGCGGTGGTCGCGCCCGGGCAGCACCAGGTTGCTGGCGCCCTTCAGCGCCGGACCGTCGAAGCTCACGTGGGTAGGCTGGCCCTTGCGGCCGATCCACACCCCGTCGGGCTGGGCGAACTTGTCGTTGTTGTCCGAGCGGATCGTCAGCCAGGCCGGGCCGGGCGTCACTTCATCGCCGTTGGGCCCCTGCGGCGCGTTCAGGCCCGACAGGAAAGCGCCCGCGCCATTGAACTCGCTGTTCGGCGCGAAGGCCGAATCGGCCCACACACCGTGGTTGGGCGTGCCGCCCAGGATGGCGTGCGACACCTTGGCGGCGCTGTTGCCTGCGCCGGGGCCCGTGGCGATGTACTGCCGGATCGCATTGCCGCCGCGCGAGTTGCCCATCAGCACCACCTGCGCTGCGCCGGTGGCGGCCAGCACCCGGTCGATCTCGGCCGCCAGGTAGCGCATCTGCTCGTCGGCCGAACTGCGGCCGGCCTGCGCCACGGTGTTGTCGTCACGCGCCGAGGGCAGCGGAAAGTCGACCGCGACCAGCCGATCGCGCGGCCAGCCATTGCTCTGCCAGCGCCAGATCGTCGGCGTCCACAGCGCGGCGCTGTCGCCATTGCCGTGCACAAAGACGATGGGTGGGCGGGCGTCAGTGGTCGGTGGGCTGGCCGTGGGACCGGCGCAGGCTGCCAGCAGCGTGGCGGCCAGCAGGGCGCCCAGGGTGCGGCGGCGGATCGGCAAGGCGGTCATGAGCGGGATGTCCATTCAGTTTGATGAGGAGGGTGTCAGGCCAGGCCCAGATCGCGCGCGCTGGGCAGGTCGGGGTCGGTCAGGCCGTGGGCCGCGCGCACGGCGTTGAGCACCGCACGCGCCGTGACTTCGGCGGCCAGCGCGCCCAGCACCGTCAAGTGGCCGGGCTTGCCACTGCCGCCGGTGGCCACCGCAAACATCGCGTCGCCGTCGCCCGCGGTGTGCACCGGGTTGATGCTGCGGGCCAGGCCATCGTGGGCCATCGCGGCCAGCTTGTTGGCCTCGGTCTTGTTCAGCAGCGCATCGGTGGCGACGATGCCGATGGTGGTGGCCATGCCGGCCATCAAATGCGCCGGCAACTGGCCGTCGACCAGCGCGGCCAAGGTGTCGAGCGGGGTGCGGCCGTCGTCACCGCGGGCGCCGGCGATGACCCGGCCGCTGGCGGGGTCGACCACGTCGCCGATGGCGTTCACCGCCACCAGTGCGGCCACGGTGATGGCGCCGACCTTGATCGACGCGCTGCCGATGCCGCCCTTCATCGCGCGGGCGATGCCGAACAACTTGCCCACGGTGGCACCGGCACCGGCGCCCACGCTGCCCTGGGCTGGGTGCGCGGCGCTGGCGACCTCGCAGGCGGCATAGCCGGCAGCGGCGTCGGGGCGGATGCGGGCGTCGCCCAGCCAGAGGTCGAACAACACCGCGGCCGGCACGATGGGGATGCGGGTCGGTCCAACGACCACGCCGTGGCCCCGCTCTTCCAGCCAGCGCATCACGCCGGTGGCGGCGTCCAGCCCGAAGGCGCTGCCGCCCGTCAGCAGCAGCGCATGCACCTGGCTGATGGTGGCCAGCGGGTGCAGCAAGTCGGTCTCGCGGGTGCCGGGCGCGGCGCCGCGCACGTCGACACCGGCCACCGCTCCGGCCTCACACAGCAGCACGGTGCAGCCGGTCGGCCGGCGCGGGTCGGTGAAGTGGCCGACCGAGAGGCCGCCGACGTCGGTGAAGGCGCCGAGGTGAGCGGCAGCGGC
>JAYVDE010000498.1:0-10448 GCA_043749575.1 Burkholderiaceae bacterium
CGGCGATGCCCTCGCGGGTGGAGCCCACGCAAGACAGGTGCGGCGCGGCTTCAAATCCAGCGGCGGCGATGTCGCGCACGGTGGCCAGCGTTTTTTCACGGGTGGACCCACCCGCGCCGTAGGTGACGCTGAAAAACTCGGGCTTCAACGCGCCCAGTTCCTGCACCACGGTCTTGAGTTTTTCACTGCCCACGGGGGTGTTGGGCGGAAAGAACTCGATGCTGATGGGCAAGCGCGGCAAGGGCTGGGCAGGGGTCACGGGTGTCGCTCACTTCGCATTCAAGCTGCACGCATTTAAGCGGCATATCCCGCGAACCCCTGCGCGGATGAGCAGTGTTCCCCGGAGGGCACAGGTCGCCTTCAGGCGACCAGGGGAGCGCGGTGGTGTTGGGAGAGCCCAGCCCGATCCGGGTTTCCCGGTCGGGTTGGGTAGCCCCTAGGGGGCGGCCGCCAGACGGCCGGGGCTGTCAATACCTGTACGTGTCGAGCTTGTAGGGGCCGGTTTTTGGCACGCCAATGTAAGCAGCTTGCTCGTCGCTCAGCTCGGAGAGCTGGGCGTTGAGCGTGACCAGCTGCAGGCGCGCAACTTTTTCGTCCAGGTGCTTGGGCAGCACGTAGACCTTGCCGTTTTCATAACGGTCCTGGTGCGCGTACAGCTCGATCTGGGCGATGGTCTGGTTGGCGAAGCTCGACGACATCACGTAGCTGGGGTGGCCGGTGCCGCAGCCCAGGTTCACCAGCCGGCCCTTGGCCAACATGATGATGCGCTTGCCCGGCTGGCCATCGACGCCCGGGAAGATCACGTGGTCGACCTGCGGCTTGATCTCTTCCCACTGCAGGTCTTCGATCGAGGCGATGTCGATCTCGTTGTCGAAATGGCCGATGTTGCAGACGATGGCGTTGTTCTTCATCGCCGCCATGTGGGCGCGGGTGATCACCGCCTTGTTGCCGGTGGCGGTGACAAAGATGTCAGCCTTGTCGGCGGCGTATGCCATCGTCACGACGCGGTAGCCTTCCATCGCCGCCTGCAGCGCGTTGATCGGATCGATCTCGGTCACCCAGACCTGGGCGCTCAGCGCCCGCAGGGCCTGGGCCGAGCCTTTGCCGACGTCGCCATAACCGGCGACCACGGCGACCTTGCCGGCGACCATCACGTCGGTGGCGCGCTTGATGGCGTCGACCAGCGATTCACGGCAGCCGTACAGGTTGTCGAACTTGCTCTTGGTCACCGAGTCGTTGACGTTGATGGCCCGGAACAGCAGCGCACCCTTGGCGCTCATCTCGTTCAAGCGGTGCACGCCGGTGGTGGTCTCTTCGGTCACGCCGATGATCTCGGCCGACTTGCGGCTGTACCAGGTGGCGTCGACCGCCAGCTTGGCTTTGATTGCAGCGTACAACTCGGTTTCTTCTTCGCTGGTCGGGCTGGCGATCAGCGAGGCGTCTTGCTCGGCACGCTTGCCCAAGTGCATCAGCAGCGTGGCGTCACCGCCGTCGTCCAGGATCATGTTCGGGCCTTCGCCCTTGGCGCCCGACGTGCCAGCGGCGCTGCCGGCAACACCCGCGCCAAATTCGAAGATGCGGTGGGTGTAGTCCCAGTAGTCTTTCAGTGTCTCGCCCTTGTAGGCAAACACCGGCGTGCCGCGCTCAACCAGCGCCGCAGCGGCGTGGTCTTGGGTGCTGAAAATGTTGCACGAGGCCCAGCGCACTTCGGCGCCGAGGGCTTGCAGCGTTTCCACCAGCACGGCGGTCTGGATCGTCATGTGCAGGCTGCCGGTGACGCGGGCGCCCTTCAGCGGCTGGCTGACGGCGTATTCCTTGCGGATGGCCATCAGCGCGGGCATCTCGACTTCGGCGATGTTCATTTCCTTGCGGCCCCAGGCGGCAAGGGAGATGTCGGCGATGGCGGACTGGTGAATGGCAAGAATGGGTTTTAAAACGGCGTTCATGGCGTGGCTCCGAAGGACAGGTGGCCCGTCCAGTTTGACGCAGGGGAAATCAGGAAATGGATCTCACCCGCGACAAGAACTGGCGGTGAGCGACGTTGCACTGGAAGTGGTTTCGAGCCTGGGGCCGGGGGTGGCCTTGCAACGCTCCTCGAAACAGGCCCATATTCTAAACCTGGCGGGCAAGGCCCCGGCCCCCCCCAAGGAAGTGCAGTCGTGCCGGGATGCCGCGCTGTGGGAGACTTTGCCGATGCCTGGCATCAACGCGCTCCAATCCGCCGCGGCGGCGGCCTTGTCGCTGCCGGCGGACCGTTTGCGCCCGCTGACCGAGCTGGCGCCGGCACGCCTGGCCGCGCTGCGCGGCGTGCTGACCGACATCGACGACACCCTCACCCAGGGCGGCGCCATCGAGCCTGCCGCGCTGGCCGCGCTGCACCGCTTGGCCGCGGCCGGCGTGCCGGTTGTCGCCATCACTGGCCGGCCCGCGGGCTGGAGCGAGCCCTTTGCGCTGGCCTGGCCGCTTGCCGCCATCGTGGCCGAAAACGGCGCGGTGATGCTGCGCCGGACTGCCCAGGGCCTGCGGCGCGAATTTGTCGACGACGCCAGCACCCGCACTGCCCACGCGCTGCGGCTGCAGGCCTGCTTGCAGGCGGTGCTGGCCGAGGTGTCGGGCGCCACCGCGGCGCAGGACAGCGCGGGCCGGCTCGCCGACATCGCCATCGACCACAGCGAGTTTGTGCAACTGAGCGCCGATGCCATCGCGCAGGTGGTGGCGGTGATGCAGGGCCACGGCCTGACGGCCACCGTCAGTTCGATCCATATCAACGGCTGGATTGGCGACCATGACAAGCCCAGCGGCGCCCGCTGGGCCGTCGCGCGGGCGCTGGGCCTGCCTTTCGTGGCCGCCGATTGGGTTTATCTGGGTGATTCGACCAACGACCAGGCCATGTTCAAGTGGATGCCGCTGACGGTGGGCGTGGCCAACATTGCCCGCTTCGTGCCGCAGCTGCGCTGGCTGCCGGGTTTTGTCACCCGCGCCGAGCGCGGCCAAGGTTTTGCCGAGCTGGTCGACGCGCTGCTCGCCGCTCGCATCGAAACACCTGGAGCCTGCCCATGATCAAACGCCTCTTGCTGGGCCTCTTGGGCCTGTTGGCGCTGCTGCTGTTGCTGGCTGCCGCGCTGCTGGTCAACACCGTGCGGCAGGGCTCGCACCAGGTGCAGGTGGCCAGGTTGGCGCCGCTGGCCATAGCCCACGCCGCGCTGGCCGAATCAATGGCCGCCGCCGTGCGCGCCAAGACCGTCACCGGCCTGCTCGACCCGACCGGCGTGGCCGCCGAGTACGCCAGCCTGCACGCCCATCTGAAAGCGCGCTACCCGTTGGTGCATGCCACGCTGGAGCGCGAGGTGGTGGGCGGCCACAGCCTGCTGTTCACCTGGCGCGGCAGCGCGCCACAAACCAAACCGATCGCCCTGCTGGCCCACCAGGACGTGGTGCCGGTGGCGCCCGGCACCGAGGCGCTGTGGCAGCAGCCGCCGTTTGCCGGCGTGGTGGCCGGCGGTTTTGTGTGGGGCCGCGGCACGCTGGACAACAAGAGCAACCTCATCAGCCAGCTCGAAGCGGTGGAGCTGCTGATCAAGGCGGGCTTCAAGCCGCAGCGCACCGTCTACCTGGTGTTTGGCCACGACGAGGAGGTCGGTGGTGGTGACGGTGCCGTGGCCATCGTTGCCCTGCTCAAGCAGCGCGGCGTGCAGCTGGACTTCGTGCTCGACGAGGGCCTGGTGGTGACCGAAGGCATCCTGCCTGGGGTGCAGGCGCCGCTGGCGCTGATCGGGCTGGCCGAAAAGGGCTCGTTGTCGTTGCGCCTGATCGCCAAGGCAGCGCCCGGTCACTCGTCGATGCCGCCCTCGGCCGCGGGGGCCAGCGCCATCGGCATGCTGGCCGCTGCGCTGGCGCGGCTGGACCAGCACCCCATGCCGGGCGGCATCCGCGGCGTGGCCGGCGAGATGTTCGCGGTGATCGCGCCCGAGTTGCCGTTTGCGCAGCGCCTGCCCTTGGCCAACCTGTGGCTGTTCCGCCCGCTGGTTGAAGCCGCATTGGGCAAGGGCGCGGCCACCAACGCGATGATGCGGTCGACCACCGCGATGACGATTCTCAACGCCGGCAACAAGTTCAACGTGCTGCCCGGCCAGGCCGAGGCGGTGCTGAACTTCCGGCTGCTGCCGGGCGACAGCGCGGCAACGGTGACCGCCCATGTGCGGCAAGTGATTGCCGACGAGCGCATCGAGATCAAGCTGCTGGACACGCCGTTTGAGCCTTCGCGGATCTCATCGTCCAGCGCACCGGCTTTTCAACTGGTCGAGCGCACGGTGCGCGAAGTGTTTCCCGACGCGCTGGTGGCGCCCGGCCTGATGATCGCCGCCACCGATGCCCGGCACTTCGAGGCCATCGCCGACCAGGTCTACCGTTTCATGCCGATCCGTTTCACCCCGCCCGACCTGGCCCGCTTGCATGGCACCGACGAGCGCATCGCGATCAGCCAGTTGGCCGACATGGTGCGCTTCTACCACCGGCTGTTGTCGCAGGCGGCGAAGTGAACGAGCGTCGGCTTGGCGGCGACAAGGTCGACGGCCAATATTGACAACTATTGATAACTTGCGGATCATGCCTGCATGAGCAGCCTGACCATGAGCTTTGCCCTGCCGGAAACGATGCGCAGTTATATCGACGAGCGCGTCAAGTCCGGCTCGTACGGCAACACCAGCGAATACTTGCGCGACCTGATCCGCCGCGACCAGGAGGCCCAGGCCGCCAAACGGCTGCGTGAGCTGATCGAGGAAGGGCTGGCATCCGGGCCGGGTCGGGCGCTCAGCGCCGCAGACTGGGACAGTCTGCGGCAGACGGCCCTGTCAGCGAAGCGGTGACGCCTGCCGTCCTGCGGCCGCTGGCTGAGCAGGATTTGATCGGCATCGTGCGGTGCTATGCGCAAGAGGGCGGCACCCGCCTTGGCGCACGCGCATTTGATGCGGCACGCCAGGCGCTGCAAACCGTCGAGCGCATGCCGGGTCTGCGTCACTGGGGTGTCACGAGGTTTCCGATCCGGTGGTTCTACTTCGAGCGCGACGACCAGCTTGATGTCGCGCGCTTGCTGGACGAGCGGCGGGACATCGCGGCGATACTGAACGCGACGCCACCCCACCCGTAAAGCCGTCGTGTTGCAAGCGCCAACGCCTCGCCCACCCTGTCGACCTCCGGCTACAACGAATCCGACACCTACTTGGTCCAGGCCCTGGGTGTGAAGGGACACGAGGTCGACGAGGCCTTGGCGCAGTTGCAGGCACTGGTCGGTCAAGCCTGAAGTACCGCGTCAGCCGAGCGCGAGGAAGTCGCTGATCCGCTGCAATTCGTCGTCCAGCGCGCGCGCGAACGCCGGATCGGCGGGGGCGGTGCCGCCGACATAACCCAGGTCGACGCTCAAGCGGCCTTGCTGCACCGCCAAGTTGCCCCAGCCGACCACCCGGTCGCGCCACAGCAGTGGCAGCGCGTAGTAGCCGCGAATCCGCTTGGCCGCTGGGGTGTAGGCCTCGAAGCGGTAGGCCCAGCCCCACAGCAGCTCGAAGCGGCGGCGGTCCCAGACGATCGGGTCGAACGGCGCCAGCAGCCGCACGGTGTCGGTTTGCGCGCCCCCGGCATGGCGCTTTGACGTGGGGTTTTCATCGGCGGGCCAGAGCCAGCTGACGCCGTTGAGCTGCGCCTGCGGCAGCCGCTGTTGGGTCCTTGCCAGGGCCGCGGCGCGCTCACCGATCCACTGCGGCGCGCCGCCGCCCAGGTGGCTGAGCAACTGGCCCAGCGACGCCAGCGGCAGCGGTGCGTACTTGGCCACGATCACGTCGATCAGCGCAGCCATCGCCGCGGCCGGGCTGGCGGCCCCCGGCTGCTCGGGCCGCAGCGCGTACAGCCGGACACCGCCTTCGCGGCGGGCGATGCGCAGCAAGCCGCGGTAGTGCATCTCGTCGAGCAGCTGCGTGCTGGCGTTGGACGAGCCACCAAACCAGTTTCGCGCTTTGCCATGCTGAAACTGGCTGTCCACGTCACGCGGATGCACCACGCCGCGCTCGCGAACGAAATCCAGCACCGCGGCGGCTTGGGCTTGGCGGCTGGCCGGCCAGGGCGTGCGCGGGCTGCGCGGGTGCATCAGCTGGTGGGTGGCGCGCGGCAGAAAGCCGTAGTTGACGAAGTAATCCTCCTCGATTGCCAGCTTCGGGTAGCGCGCCTCCAGATCGCCAGCACGGTAGTCCTTCACCCGGTGGCGCAGCGTCAGGTCTTGTGCCCGCGCCGGCGCGCGGATCGGGTCGGCCTGCACAAATCCCAGCCGGTTGATGGCTTGCGCCAGCGTGGTGGGCGTGAACAAGGTGCGCGCCACGGCGTGGTGGCGCAGGTGGTCCAGGGTCAGGGTAGCGGCCATCGCGCCAGCGTAGCAGTGGCAGCCGCAGCCGCCGTGGCAGCAGCGACGGCGACAATCGCCGGCTGTTGCCACTCTTGCACCGCCACACCATGAAACCGATCGGAACTCCGCTGTCCCCCCAAGCCACCCGCGTGATGCTGCTGGGCAGCGGTGAACTGGGCAAAGAAGTGTTGATCGCGCTGCAGCGCCTGGGCGTCGAGACCATTGCTGTCGACCGCTACGCCAACGCGCCGGGCCAGCAGGTGGCGCATCATGCGCGCACCATCACGATGAGCGACCCGGTGGCGTTGCGCGCGCTGATCGAGGCTGAAAAGCCCGACCTGGTGGTGCCCGAGATCGAGGCCATCGCCACGCCGGTGCTCGAAGCGCTGGAAGCCGAGGGCAAGATCCGTTGCATCCCCACCGCCCGTGCCGCCCGGCTGACGATGGACCGCGAGGGCATCCGTCGCCTGGCCGCCGAGACGCTGGGGCTGCCGACCAGCCCCTACCAGTTCTGCGACTCGCTGGCCGAATTGCAGGCCGCGATCGACGGCGTGGCTGGCCGGGCCGGCATCGGCTACCCCTGCATCGTCAAGCCGGTGATGAGCAGCTCGGGCAAGGGCCAAAGCAAAATAGCCAGCGCCGCCGACGTGCACCCAGCCTGGGACCACGCGATGGCCGGTGGCCGGGTCGGCCCGGGCCGGGTGATCGTCGAGGGCTTCATCGATTTCGACTACGAGATCACGCTGTTGACGGTGCGCGCTATGTCCTCCAAAGACGGCGCTGATGGCCATGTCGAAACGCACTTCTGCGAGCCGGTGGGCCATGTCCAGGTCAACGGCGACTATGTCGAAAGCTGGCAGCCGCACGCCATGCACCCGGCCGCGCTGCAGCGTTCGCGCGAGATCGCCGAGGCCGTCACCGACGACCTCGGCGAGGGCCTTGACGGGCAGCCCGCCGGGCTGGGGCTGTTCGGCGTCGAGCTGTTCGTCAAAGGCGAGCAGGTGTGGTTCAGCGAGGTCAGCCCGCGGCCGCACGACACCGGCATGGTCACGATGATCACGCAGTGGCAGAACGAGTTTGAGCTGCATGCCCGCGCCATCCTCGGCCTGCCGGTGGACACCACGCTGAAGAGCCCCGGCGCCAGCGCGGTGATCTACGGTGGCGTGGACGCCACCGGCATCGTCTTTGACGGCGTGGCCGAGGCGCTGCGGGTGCCCAACAGCGAGATTCGGCTGTTCGGCAAGCCCGAGAGTTTTGTCAAACGCCGGATGGGTGTGGCGCTGGTGCACGACGCGGATATCGCCGTGGCGCGGAACCAGGCCAAGCGGGCCGCCAGCCTGATACGTCCGCGCAAGGCCTGACAAGCACCGCCCGCACGGCGCACCCCCATGGATGCAGGTGGGCGACCAACGCCGCACCCGCCACAATTTGAGTGGACTGGCCAGAAGCTGCCTTGCCGGGCAGCAGCTGCCAGTTTCGACGTCAAGGAGTTTCGCCATGAAATCTTCGGGAATGGTTTTGATCGGCCTCGTTACTGCCGCCGGTGTGCACGCGCAGACGATGGTCTACAGCAACGACTTTGAGGCCGCGCAAGGGGCCTCGCTGGACCCGGGCGGCGCGCTTCTCGAAGCGGTGCAGGATTTCGCCGGCCTGGGGTCGGCAGGCAACCGTTTCGATGGTTCTTTTTTGCGCAGCGCCACTGGCAACGTGGTGACGCTCACGCTCACCAACCTGCCCACCCACAGCCGCCTCAACCTCGGCCTGCTGTTTGCCGCCATCGATTCGCTTGACGGCACCGGCAGCTTTCCATCGGGTGACTATTTCCACATCACGCTTGATGGCCAGACCCTGTTCCGTGAGTCTTTCGCAAACGCCCTGCCTTCTCAGGTGCAGAGCTACGTGCCCACCGCCGGCGTCGAACTGGCGCGTCATATCGATTTGGGCTTTGGCGGGCCCGGCGGGTACTACACCGACAGCGCCTACAACCTGGGCGCTGACAGCCAGTTTCAGAACCTGGCGCACAGTGCGGCCACGGCCAGCTTTACCTTCCAGATCGAAGGCGTCGGCAACCAGAGCCTGAGCGACGAATCCTGGGCCATGGACCAGTTGCGCGTGAGCGTCAACGCTGTGCCCGAGCCGCAGACCTACGCGCTGATGGTGGCGGGGCTGGGGCTGCTTGGGGCGGTGGTCCGTCGCCGGGCCACCGCCGGAAGTCCTGCGGATCGCCCAAAGTAGCCGACCCGGGATGGCCGCTGGGCCTTACAGCCCGGCTGCATCCCGCAGCGCCGCAGCTTTGTCCGTCTTCTGGCGTGGGCCGGGCCTTTGGTCCTTAACTTCGCGCTGCGAAGTTAGCCCGCCCCTACGCACGGACAAACCGCGCGCCAAGCGCCGCAGCTTTGTCCGTACGTTGGTGTCGGCCGGTCCTCCGGACCTTGACTTCGCTGGCGCGAAGTCAGCCGACCCCTGCGAATCGACAAACCGCGCGCTACGCGCGCGGCGGGCTTACAGCCCGGCTGCAGCGCGCAGCGCTGCAGCTTTGTCGGTTCGCTCCCAGGTGAATTCTGGTTCTTCGCGGCCGAAGTGGCCATACGCCGCGGTCTTTTCGTAGATCGGGCGCAGCAGGTCCAGCATCAGGATGATGCCCTTGGGCCGCAGGTCGAAATGCGCGTTGACCAGCGCAGCAATCTTCTCGTCGGAGATCACGCCGGTGCCTTCGGTGTAGACCGTCACGTTCATCGGCTTGGCCACGCCGATGGCATAGGCCACCTGCACTTGGCACTGGCGCGCCAGGCCAGCGGCGACCACGTTCTTGGCCACGTAGCGCGCAGCATAGGCGGCCGAGCGGTCGACCTTGCTCGGATCCTTGCCCGAGAACGCGCCACCACCGTGCGGGCAGGCGCCGCCGTAGGTGTCGACGATGATCTTGCGCCCGGTCAGGCCGCAATCACCCTGCGGGCCGCCGACGACAAAACGCCCGGTCGGGTTGATCAGGTACTTGGTGTCCTTGGTCAGCCAGGCCGCCGGCAGCACCGGCTTGATGATCTCCTCGCGGATGGCCTCGTAAAAGGCGTCCGTCATGCGATCGCCCAGGCTGTATTCGGGCGCGTGCTGGGTGGAGAGCACCACGGTGTCCACCGAATGCGGCTGGCCGTCCACATAACGCAGCGTCACCTGGCTCTTGGCGTCGGGCCGCAAAAAGGGCAGGCGGCCGTCCTTGCGCAGCTGGGCCTGGCGCTCCACCAGCCGGTGGGCGTAGTGGATGGCCGCGGGCATCAGCTCAGGCGTTTCGTCGCAGGCGTAGCCAAACATCAGGCCCTGGTCACCGGCGCCGATGTTCAGGTGGTCGTCGCTGGCGTGGTCCACGCCCTGGGCGATGTCGTTGGACTGCTTGTCATAGCAGACCATCACCGCGCAGCCCTTGTAGTCGATGCCGTATTCGGTGTTGTCGTAGCCGATGCGCTTGATGGTGTCGCGCGCGACCTGGATGTAGTCGACGTGGGCGTTGGTCGTGATCTCACCGGCCAGCACCACCAGGCCGGTGTTGCACAGCGTCTCGGCGGCCACGCGGCTGCGCGGGTCTTGCTTGAAGATGGCGTCGAGGATGGCGTCTGAAATCTGGTCAGCCACCTTGTCGGGGTGGCCTTCAGAGACGGATTCGGATGTGAAGAGAAAGTCGTTCGCCATTTGGAAAAGCTCCGGTTGATTGCACGATGTGCGTCGCCGGTGATGCTGTCGTTTCCGCGGCGAACGCTTTAGCGGGTTTGTTGAGAAAGTGGCCGTGTTGCACTTTGGCCCGTTTCCCGGCGGGGGTGTCGCTATGCTTGCGCCCCGCAGTCGCCCCGCAAGTTGTTCTTTAACTCCGGCGATGCGCCAAGTATACAAAGCATGCTGATCCTGATCCGGTGGCTGGCGAACCGCTCTTTGCGGCTTTTGCACGGCCTGGGCGGGGCGCTGGGTTGGGCCGGCTTCCTGCTGTCACCCACCTACCGCCGCCGCTTGAACGACAACGCCGCCTTGGCAGGCTTGGCGCTTTCCGAACGCCGCGCCGCCGTGGCCGACG
>JAYVDE010000499.1:0-3923 GCA_043749575.1 Burkholderiaceae bacterium
CGGCCTTGGCACCCGTTTCCTGCCCGCTACCAAAGCAATGCCAAAGGAGATGCTGCCGGTCGTCGACAAGCCGCTGATCCAATATGCGGTTGAAGAAGCCTACAACGCCGGTGTTCGCGAGATGATTTTGGTCACCGGCCGGCACAAGCGCCCGATCGAAGACCACTTTGACATGACTTTCGAGTTAGAGGTAGCCCTCGAACAGGCGGGCAAGACCGAACTGCTGGATGTGGTCCGCAGTGTCAAGCCGCACGACATGGAATGCATCTACGTGCGCCAAGCGCAGGCCCTCGGGCTGGGCCATGCGGTGCTGTGCGGCCAGCGGCTGGTCGGCAACGAGCCCTTCGCGGTGCTGTTGGCCGACGACCTGATGGTCGGCGCGCCGCCGGTGCTCAAGCAGATGGTCGACCAGTTCTCAGAGTGGCGCGCGTCGATCCTGGCGGTGCAGGAAGTGCCGACCGAGCACACCCGGCGCTACGGCATCGTCGACGGCGTGCGGGTCAACGACCGCTTGGTCGATGTCAACCGCATCGTCGAAAAACCCGCGCCCGAGGACGCACCCTCCCGCCTGGGCGTGGCCGGCCGCTACATCCTGACGCCCGGCGTGTTCCACGAGATCGCCAGCCAGCCGCGTGGTGTGGGTGGCGAGATCCAGCTGACCGACGGCATTGCCTCGCTGCTGCGCCGCGAAAAGGTGTTTGCCTACCGCTACGAAGGCCAGCGCTATGACTGCGGCAGCAAAGAAGGCTGGCTGCAGGCCAATGTGGAACTGGCGCTGAAGCACCGCGAGGTCGGCACCAGCTTCCGCGCCTACTTGCAGTCGTTGGAACTCTGAGGGGGTCGCGAGTCGGGACGGCCCGCTGCTACCTGCGCCGCAGGTAGTGCACGAAGTCCTCGCCCGCTGTGCTCTGCTCGACCAATTCATTGCCGGTCTGGCGGGCAAAGGCCTGGAAGTCGCGGACCGAGCCCGGGTCGGTGGACAGCACCTTCAGCACCTGGCCACTCTGCAAGTCGGCCAACGCCTTCTTGGCCTTCAAGATGGGCAGCGGGCAGTTCAGGCCGCGGGTGTCGATTTCTTTCTGCGCGTCCATGGCAGCTCTCTCGTGTGGGGTTTGGGGTTCAGTGCTCAGCTGCGGCGCGGAAATTCCATGAACGGCGGCTCGATGCCGCGCCCGCGCAGCCAGTCGGCCAGCGCGTAACCGGTGCCGGCCGGCCAACACACCAGATCCTTCGGCTCGTACATCTTGTACTCGACCAGTTCGGGTGACAGACGCACCTCGCCGCGGGCGAGCGCATGGTAGGCGATGATGATCTGGTTCATGCGCTGGAAGTCGTAGACGCCGATCAGCTTGAGCTGCAACACCTCCAGCGAGGTTTCCTCGGCCACCTCGCGGGTGATGCCTTCTTCGGGCGTCTCGCCGGCCTCCATGAAGCCGGTGATCAACGCAAACATGCGGCCCGACCACGCTGCGTTGCGCGCCAGCAGCACCTGGCCGCCCTGATCGGCGCATTCGATCACCGCGGCCAGCACCGGCGTCGGGTTGTTCCAGTGGGTCCAGTGGCAGGCCAGGCAGCGCAGCCGGGTCTTGATGCCGCCGTCTTCCAGTTGCTCGGTGGGCAGCAGGCCGGTGGCGCAGACGGGGCAGAAACGGTAGTCGTTGGCCATGGTGGTGTGGGTTGTGGTCAGGCGGGAAAAACGCCGGTCGACAGGTAGCGTTCGCCCCGGTCGCAGACGATGAAGACGATGGTGGCGTCGCGCACCTGCTGGGCGATCTGCAGCGCCACCCAGGCCGCACCGGCGGCCGAGATGCCGGCGAACAGGCCTTCCTGGCGGGCCAGGCGGCGCGCCATGTCCTCGGCATCGGCCTGGCTGACCAGCACCAGTTCATCGACCTGGGCCGGGTCGTAGATCTTGGGCAGGTAGGCCTCGGGCCACTTGCGGATGCCGGGGATGCGCGAACCCTCGGCCGGCTGCGCGCCGACGATGCGCACCGCCGGGTTGCGGCTTTTCAGGTAACGGCCGACGCCGGTGATGGTGCCGGTGGTGCCCATCGCGCTGACGAAGTGCGTGATGCGGCCGTCGGTCTGCTGCCACAGCTCAGGCCCGGTGGTCTCGAAGTGCACCCGCGGGTTGTCGGCGTTGGCAAATTGGTCGAGCACCCGGCCCTTGCCGTCTTGCTGCATCTGCTCGGCCAGGTCGCGGGCGTATTCCATGCCGCCCGAGCGGGGGGTGAGGATCAGCTCGGCACCGTAGGCTTTCATGGTCTGGGCCCGCTCGATCGACAAGTCTTCCGGCATGATCAGCACCATGTGATAACCGCGGATCGCAGCGGCCATGGCCAGCGCAATACCGGTGTTGCCCGAGGTGGCCTCGATCAACGTGTCGCCTGGCGCGATCTCGCCACGCTCTTCAGCGCTGCGGATCATGCTCATCGCCGGCCGGTCTTTCACCGAGCCGGCCGGGTTGTTGCCCTCCAGCTTGCCGAGGATGACGTTGCCGCGGGTCTCGTTGTCGGCACCGGGCAGGCGCTGCAAGCGCACCAGCGGGGTGTTGCCGATCACGTCTTCGATGGTCTGGTAACTGGTTTTGATTCGGCTCAAGGGGTACCTCCGGCGCTGATTGTGTCAGCCACCGGCCGGGGCCGCAGAACCCACGTGACATAATCGATGAACACGCAGCGCCTGTCTGGCGCCATCTGCCCGCGTGACGAAATCGGTAGACGTAGCGGATTCAAAATCCGCCGCCGCAAGGTGTGCCAGTTCGAGTCTGGCCGCGGGCACCACCTCCCCCCATTCACTGCTTCTCGCTGCGCCTTCGCGGGCCATCCCATGCCGCCTCTGCCCCCGATCACCAAGGCGCTGATGCTGATCTGCACGGCCGTGTTCCTGCTCGATCCCGGCTTGGCGGGCATGTCGCTGCTGCCCTTGGGTGCTTGGTTCGCCTTGTTCCCGCTGGGCAGCGGCAACTTCTGGCCGTGGCAGCTGGTGAGCTACGGCTTCCTGCACGGCGACATGACGCATTTGTTCTTCAACATGCTCGGCCTGTGGATGTTCGGCAGCGAGCTGGAGCGCTTGTGGGGCCGCAACCGTTACCTGCAGATGCTGCTGGCCAGCGTGGTGGCCGCGGCACTGGTGCAGTTGATCTTCACGATGATCACCGGTTCGCGGGCGCCCACGGTGGGCGCCTCGGGCGCGCTGTTTGGCCTGTTGCTGTCCTTTGGCATGTTGTTCCCTGACCGGATCATCATGCCGCTGTTTCCGCCGATCCCGATGAAGGCACGCACCTTCGTGATGGTGTTTGGCGGGCTTGAACTGCTGTTCGGCCTGTCCGGGCGCAGCGGCGTGGCGCACTTTGCGCACCTGGGCGGCATGCTCGGCGCCTGGCTGATGATCAGCTGGTGGCGCGGCAAGCTGCCGTTCAGCGGACCGCCGCGCCGGCGCTGACTCGCCGGCCGCTCAGCGCGGCCCGACCCTCGATCTCGCGGCACCAGGCGGCAGCAAGCGCTGCAGCCGAATTGCCCCATCATCACCTTCGATCAAGCAAGGGTGACGGGAATGGTTCATGCTTTCGACTGGCTGGTCTTTCCAGTTCGGGAGTGCCGTGATGAAACCCCGTTTGCCACCCGGGCCCGCTGTCGCCTGGATCATGCTGTTGGCCTTGTTGGCCTCCTGGCTGCTCACCTGGTCGCCCACGGCCGCAGCGGCCGAGCAAACCGTTGATCTGCTGGCCCGGTCGCGCGCGCTGCAGCGGGCCCAGCAGGCGGTGCTGGGCGTGCAGGCCGTGGCGGTTGAAGATGCCCGCTCGGCCAGCACGCTGGGCAAGGCGCGCAGCGGATCGGGTGTGCTGATCGGCGCCGACGGCCTGGTGCTGACCATCGGCTATCTGGTGCTGGAAGCCGAGGCGGTGGCGCTGGTCCACGACG
>JAYVDE010000500.1:0-10427 GCA_043749575.1 Burkholderiaceae bacterium
TTTTCGACGAGGTCGACGCCGGCATCGGCGGCGCAGTGGGCGACACGGTCGGTGTGCTGATGAAGCAGCTGGGCCGCCAACGCCAGGTGCTGGCCGTCACCCACCTGGCGCAAGTGGCGGCCTGCGCCGACCACCACTACCTGGTCAGCAAAACGGCGCAGCCCGATGGCCGCACCGCCAGCAGCGTGGCGGCAGTGGCCGGCGAACTGAGGGTGGCCGAAGTGGCCCGCATGCTGGGCGGCGAACGTGGCGCCGGCACCAGCCTGGCGCATGCGCAATCGATGCTGCGGCAGGCGCTGGCGACCGTGGCCGAACCGGCGGTCGAACCGACGGCAGTTCAGCCCCCATCGGCGGCCACGGCAGCCACAGCAGCTACGGCAGCTACGGCAGCCACGGCGGCAAACTCGCCAGCCAAGCGCCGACGGAGCAAGGCATGAGCGTGCCGGGCCAGCCCATGAGCGATCCGGCAGTGCAGCCCGGCTCGGCCGCCGACGCAGCACCGGCCGTGCCCCAGGTCCGCGAACTGGTGCTGATCACCGGCATCTCCGGCTCGGGCAAGTCGGTGGCGCTGCACGCACTGGAAGACGCCGGCTACTTCTGCGTCGACAACCTGCCGCCCGAACTGCTGCGCGACTACATGGCGCTGGCCCACCCGCGCTACACCGAGCGGGTGGCGATCGCGGTCGACGTGCGCACCGCGCGGTCGCTGCCGCGGCTGGTGCCGCTGATCGACGAGCTGCGCGCCGAAGGTGTCACCATCCGAGCGCTGTTCCTCGACGCCAGCACCGACACGCTGGTGCGGCGCTTCTCCGAAACCCGTCGCCCACACCCGCTGAGCCAGCCCGAGGTGCATGGCGCCGGCCAGCACGCGCTGATCGAGGCGATCGAGCTCGAACGCTTGATGCTGGCCGAGTTGCGCGAGGTCTCGACCATCATCGACACCAGCACCTTGCGCCCGGCCGGCCTGCGCCGCCATGTGCGCGACCTGGTGGCCGCCAGCACCAACCGCCTGACGCTGGTGTTCGAAAGCTTCGCCTTCAAGTACGGCGTGCCGCTGGACGCCGACTATGTGTTCGACGTGCGGGTGCTGCCCAACCCGCACTACCTCCGCGAATTGCGGCCGCTGTCGGGCCGTGATGCACCGGTCGCCCAGTTTCTGGCCGACCAGCCCGAATCGGGCGAGCTGCTGGGCCAGATCGAGACCTTCATCCGCCGCTGGCTGCCCGCGCTGGCCACTGACCAGCGGGGTTATGTCACCGTGGCCATCGGCTGCACCGGCGGCCAGCACCGCTCGGTCTACATGGTCGAGCAGCTGGGCCGGCGATTTGCCGACCACGGCGCAGTGGTGGTGCGCCACCGCGAGCTGGACGCCAACGATTGAGCACCGCGCCGCCGCTCGGATTCCCCGTCGGCCTGCCGGCGGGCCGCAGCGCCGAGCTGCCGCTGTTCCCACTGGGCCTCGTGCTGTTCCCCGGTGGGCTGCTGCAGCTCAAAGTGTTCGAGGCGCGTTACCTCGACCTGATGAGCCACTGCATGCGCACCATGTCGCCCTTCGGCGTGGTTTACCTCCGGCAGGGCGGCGACATGCGCGGCCCCGATGACGACAAGATCCGCTTCGAGACCACCGGCGTGCTGGCCCACCTGCAAGACGTGGATGCCGAGCAGACCGGCATCCTGCAAGTGCGCTGCCACGGCGGCAGCCGGTTCAGCCTGAGCGCAGCGCACCAGCGCGCCGATGGGCTGTGGCTGGCGCGCGCCGAGCCCTTGGCCGACGACCCACCGGCGGCAGTACCGCCCGAGCTGGCGGGCGCCGCCAAGGCGCTGGGCCAGGCGATCCAGTCGCTGCTGGCCCAGGACCAGCACCCGTTTGCGCCGCCTTTCCGACTCGACGACGCGGGCTGGGTGGCCAACCGCTGGTGCGAGATTCTGCCGATCTCCGCCGCCGCCAAGCAGCGCCTGATGGCACTCGACGAGCCGGTGCTGCGGCTGAAGCTGGTCGACGAGTACCTGCGGGGCAAGGGCGTGGTTTGAGCGGCTGAAAGCCAGCGGCAGCGGATCGTCCTGCTCGCGACCCCATCTGCGCCACTTTCGCCGCTGTCAAAGTGGCGGCGCGCCGGCTTCCAGCAGGCGGCGGATCGGCGCCGGCAGGCCCATCGTCAGCGCGGCGTCGCGCGCCACCCAGCGCCCGGGCGGCAAGCTGGCCTCGATCGTCCGGTGCTGCGCGGCGGCCAGTTGATCGGGCAGCGGCCAGTGCACCGGCCGCAACGTCCAGTCGAAATGGGTCAGCGTGTGCTGCACCGTCGGCAGCGGCCGGCCTTCACCGACCGTGGCCGGCCAGCCGGCGGCCAGCGCCCACAGCGCCTGGTCGTTGTCGAACTCGGGCAGGCTCCACAGGCCGGCCCACACGCCCGTCTGCGGCCGCTGCACCAGCCACAGCGCATCGCCGCTGGCCAGCCACAGCAGCACGTGCTCACGCGCACCGCGCTTGAGCTTGCGGGTCTTGACCGGGTAGGCCTCGGGCCGGCCCTCGGCGCGCGCCACGCACAGGCCGTGCAGCGGGCAGGCGTCGCAGGCCGGCCGCCGCCGGCTGCACAGTGAGGCGCCCAGGTCCATCAAGCCCTGGGTGTAGGCCTCGATGCCGGCGTCGGGCAACAGCGACTCGGCCTCGCGCCACAGTGCGCGCTCATGGCGCAGTTCGGCCAGATCGTCGCCAAAACCGAGCGCGCGGCCGAGCACGCGCTTGACGTTGCCGTCCAGGATGGCGCAGCGCTCGCCGAAGCAAAAGGCCGCAATCGCCGCCGCGGTCGACCGGCCGATGCCCGGCAAGGTGGCCAATGCCGCGCTGCTGGCCGGGAAACGCCCACCGTGATCGGCCACCACCACTTGGGCGCAGCGGTGCAGGTTGCGGGCGCGGCTGTAGTAGCCCAGGCCGCTCCATAACGCCAGCACGTCGTCCTGGTGGGCGGCCGCCAGCGCCGCCACATCGGGAAAACGCTGCAGAAAGCCCTCGTAGTAGCCCAGCACGGTGCTGACCTGGGTCTGCTGCAACATGATCTCGGACAACCACACCCGGTACGGGTCGCGGCTGCCAACCCAGGGCAGGCCGTGGCGGCCGTGCTGGCGCTGCCAGGCGATCAGGGTGGGGGCGATGTCTTGCCGGCCACTCGCTGGGCTGGCGCTCACGCAGTAACAACAGCCGCAACGACCGCAAGCGCGGGCGCACCCGCCACCAATTGCAAGCGCGCCGCTCGGGGCGTGGCTTCGGCGGGCATGACCACCGACGGTGGCGGTGTCGCCGCCAGCAGGCGCAGGTGATCCACGTCGGCAGCCAGGCCGTGGGCCAGGCGCTGCATGCGCGCGGCCTGGCTGACCAAGCTGTCGATGCCGTGCTCCAGCCCGTCTTCGGCGCTGCGGATGCGGGCATGCGCGTCGCGCTGCTGCGCCAACATGCGGCGACGCTCGCAAAACTGCGCGTCGAGCTGGCTCCCCAGGGCCTGCGCCCACGACTCGATCTCGCCGGCCGCGCCTTCGAAAACCCCCTGCAATCGGGACAACAGCAGGCGAGAAAAACGCTCTGCGAAGGCCTCACCCGACAGCCGCCAGACCTGGGTGATGCCCAGATAACGGCTGTAACCCGCCGTGATGCGGTCGATCTCGCGCTGGAACAGGGCCAGCGATGGCCGCTGTTGCAGCGCCAGGCGGAAGCCGAACTCGGCATTCAAGGGTTTCAGACTGGCCTGCAGCAAGGGCTCCAGCGCCTGAATGCCACGCTCGGCCTCAGCCAAGGTGTCGTGCAACTCGGCGCGCAGGGTCTGGAAGGCCCGCGCGGCGCCCAGCCGCAGAAAGCTGGCCTCACTGCCCGCGCGCATGTGCCGCACTGCCGACCGCAAGCGCTCGGTCGACAGCGGCTGCAGCACGGCCTGCACCTGCCGACCCAGCACGCTGCGCAGGGCCACCAGCCGGGGGCCGCATTGTTCGAAGGCAGCGGCCTCGCCGGCCAAGCGCGCAGCGATCAATTGCAAGCGCTGCGCGCTCTTGCCACGCAGGCTTTGCAACTCGGCCAACTGATCGGCGGTCTGGCGCTGGCGGTCGACCAGGCGGCGCACCGCCGCTTGGTGCAGCGACACGACACCGTCCTCGACCAAGCGGGCAATCAGCTGGCTGCGCTGCGGCAGCAGTTGCGCCAGCAGCGCGTCTTCGAATGCCGGCAGCCGGCTGGCGGCCAGCGCGGTGTCATCGGCGGCCAGCCGGGCGGCCAGCGCGCGCCGGGCCGACAGCGCAAAGACCCGCTCGGCCGGCACACCCAGCGTGTGCGCGGCCTGGCTGCGCTGGGCCTGCACCTGGGCTTCGATCTGCACCGCGTCGAGCAGCGGGTCTTCGAGCGTGTCGATCTTGTTGAGCACGACGAAACGCTCGATGCCGCGCTCGCCCAGGTGGTCGCGCCAGACCGCCAGGTCGGAGCGGGTCACGCCGGTGTCGGCACCCAGCAAAAACACCGTGGCATGCGCTGAGGGCAACAGCGCCAGCGTCAGCTCGGGCTCGGCGCCGATGGCGTTGAGTCCGGGCGTGTCGATCACCACCAGGCCGCGCTGCAGCAAAGGGTGCGGCAGGTTGATCAGCGCGTGGCGCCAGGCCGGCACCTCGACCTGGCCTTGTTCGTCGCGCGGCGGGTTGTCGTCGGGCTGCTCGTCGCTCCAGAAGCCCAAGGCGCGCGCCTCGTCGACCGGCACCCGCTGGGTGGCCATCACTTGCTGCAGCGCGGCGGCCAGCGCATCGGCATCGCCGGGTACCAAGGGCATGGCCTGCCAGGCGGCGGGCTGCTCGCGCAGAGCGGCCAGGGTCTGGCCGCTGCGGCGGGTGGCGATCGGCAGCAGCAGCAACTGCGGCGCTTGCTGCTCGTCCCAGGCCAGCTCGACCGGGCACATCGTGGTGCGACCGGGCGCGGCCGGCAGCACACGGCGGCCGGTGTCGGCAAAAAACAGCGCATTGATCAGCTCGGACTTGCCGCGCGAGAACTCGGCCACGAAGGCCAGCACCAGGCGGTCAGAGGCCAGCCGTTGGCGCACACCCTGGCCCAGCGCCTGCGCCGGCGCATCGAGCAGGCCGTGTTCGTTGAACCGCGCTTGCAGCCGCTCGAAGCTCCGGTCGAGCGCCCGGCGCCAGGCAGCGAGCGTGTCCAGGCGGGTCAGCGCGGCGCTGGGTGTGGCGCTGGTTAGGGCGCTGGTTACCGCGCTGGTTACGGCGCTGGTGGCGAGACTGGGCTGGGCGACGGCAGACATGAAAATCCATCGTAGCGCAGGCGCGTGCTCGCCCGGGCGCTGGGAAACAAACGCTGACCTTGCCGCCGGATCGGCCGTGACGGACTCAACGCCTTTGGCAGCCGGCGCAGAAGTAGGTGGCGCGCTGGGCCTGCACGATGCGCCGCACGGTGCCGCCGCAGCGGGCGCAGGTGGCGCCCTCGCGGCCGTAGACCAGCGCTTCGTTCTGGAACGCGCCGCTGATGCCGTGGCCATCGCGAAAGTCGCGCAGCGTGGTGCCGCCCAGCTCGATCGCCCGGGCCAGCGTGAGGCGCAGCGCGGCCAGCAGGCGCTCAGCGCGCGGCCGGCTGAGCTGGTCGCAGCGGCTGCGCGGGTCGATGCCGGCACGGTGCAGCGCCTCGCTGACATAGATGTTGCCGGCGCCGACCACGATGTCGCCGGCCAGCAGCGCGGCCTTCAGGCTGGTGCGCCGGCCGTGCAGCGCGGCATGGAAGCGCAGCGGCGTCATGGCCGCGTCGAAGGGCTCGGCGCCCAGCCGGCTCAGCAGCTTGGCCGCCGGGTCGAGCTGCAGGCCAGCGGACCAGACCACCGCACCGAAGCGCCGCGGGTCGGTCAGGCGCAGCACGCCGCGGCTGGTGACCAGCTCGAAATGGTCGTGCACACCGGGCGCGCCGGGCGAATCTGCCAAGTTCAGCGAGCCCGACATGCCCAGGTGCAGCAGCAGGCCGCCGCTGCCGGCGGTGGCGGCGGCTGGATCGGCGCCGGCGCCGAGATCTGCACCAACACCCACGCCAAAACCCGCGCCCGCGCCCACACCGCCGCCCGCGCTGGCCGCCGTGTCGGCACACTCCAGCTGGCCCACCGCACCCAGCGGCAGCCACAGGTATTTGCCGCGGCGCTGCAGCAGGCCCAGCGGCCGGCCGGCCAGCGATTCGGGCGGCACCCCCAGCGGCCAGCGCAAGGGTTTGCCCAGCCGCGCCGACTGCACCCGCGCACCGGCCAGCCGGTGGGCCAGGCTGGCACGCGTGACTTCGACTTCGGGCAACTCAGGCATGGCAGCACAGGGTCATGCAGAGAATTATGGTCGCCACCTAGAATCCGGCCAGTTTCCAGGAGTCTCCATGATCGGCTTCGCAGCCCGCCCTCGCGGCCTTCGTCTCCCCTCGTTGCGGGTGGCGGTATTGGCAGCGGCTCTTGCTTGCGCTGCCGTCGGGGCCCAGCCTGCTGCGGCAGTGGCCGCCGCCCCCGGCGCCTCAGCGTCGTCCACCAATTCGGCACTCGACGCACCGCTGCTCTACCAGTTGCTGATCGGTGAGATCGAGCTCAAGTCGGGCCGGCCGGGCAACGCTTACGAGGTGATCCTCGACGCCGCCCGGCGCCAGGCTGATGAGTCGCTGTTCCAGCGTGCGGTCGAGATCGCCTTGCAGGCCCGTGCCGGCGACCAGGCGCTGGCGGCCACCCGGGCCTGGCGCAACGCCAAACCACAGTCGGTGGCGGCGCTGCGCTACCAGGTGCAGATTCTGCTGGCGCTCAACAAGATCGACGAGACCGTCGAACCGCTGGTCGCCTGGTTGGCCGCCGCGCCGGTGATCGAGCGCCCGGCCCTGATCGCCGGTCTGCCGCGCCTGCTGCAGCGTGTGCCCGACCCGAAACGCTCGCTGGCCCTGATCGACAAGCTGGTCACGCCCTACCTCGACGGGGCCGGCACCCGCACCGCCAGCCGGGTGGCGCTGGGCCGGGCCCAGGCGGCCGCTGGCAACACCGCGCTGGCCTTGGCACTCGCCCGCTCGGCCCAGGCCGATGACCCTGCTGCGCCCGGCCCGGCGCTGCTGGCGCTTGACCTGCTACCCGCCACGCCGGCCGCCGAGGCGATGGTGGCCGACTACCTCGCCCGCCCAGACGCCGAACCCGCGGTGCGCTTGGCCTATGTGCGTTTGCTGACCCAATCGCAGCGCTATGCCGAGGCCAGCCGCCAGCTCGAACGCCTGACGGTCGACCGGCCTCAGCTGCCCGAGCCCTGGCTGACGCTGGGCGCGTTGCGGCTGGAGCTGAAGCAGCCACGCGAGGCCGAGGCCGCGCTGCTGCGCTACGTCGAGCTGGCTGGCGAACCACCCGCCGCCGCGGTGGCCGCCACCGATGCTGCCGGCGCGACGAATGCCACCGACACCAGCCGAGGCGCCCCTGACGACGATGACGACGAATCCAGCGACGGCAATGCCACGGGTTCAGGCAGTGGTCGCGACCTGACTCCGGCCTGGTTGCTGCTGGCCCAGGCCGCCGAGCAGCGCGGTGACTTGCCAGCCGCAGAAGCCTGGCTGGCCAAGGTCGACAACCCGCAGCGCGTGCTGGACGTGCAGTCGCGCCGGGCCGGGCTGCTGGCCCGCCAGGGCAAGGTCAAGGAGGCGCGGGCGATGGTCCAGGCCGTGCCCGAACGCACCGGCGACGACGCCCGCGGCAAGCTGATGGCTGAGGCCCAGATGCTGCGTGACGTCAAACACTGGCGCGAGGCTGCCGAGGTGCTGGCCGCCGCCAATCTGCGCTTCCCCGACGACACCGATCTGATCTACGAGCAGGCGATGGTCGAGGAAAAGCTCGACCACCTGGCCGACATGGAACGGCTGCTGCGCCGGGTGATCGCGCTCAAGCCCGACCACCCGCATGCGCACAATGCGCTGGGCTATTCGCTGGCTGATCGCGGTCTGCGCCTGCCCGAGGCACGCGCCCTGATCCAGCGCGCGCTCGAACTGTCGCCCGGCGACCCGTTCATCACCGACAGCCTGGGCTGGGTGGAATTCCGCCTGGGCAACCGCGACGAAGCCGCCCGCTTGCTGCGCCAGGCCTACGCGGCGCGGCCCGACACCGAAATCGCCACCCACTTGGGCGAGGTGCTGTGGGCGCTGGGCCAGCACGACGAGGCCCGCAAAGTCTGGCAAGACGCCCGTGGCCGTGACGCCAGCAACGAGGTGCTGCGCGAAACCCTGGCGCGGCTCAAGGTCGGGCTGTGAGCCTTGGCGAGCCGACCGCGGCCGCAAGGGCTGGGCCGCCGGTGATGGCAAAAATAGGGGTGGTGATGGCGCTGGTCGCACGGGCTCTGGTGGCACGGGCGTTCTCGGCGCGAACCCTGGCGCCCAGGGCCTTGGCCGCACTGAGCTTGGCGACACTGGCGGCGGGCTTGCTGACCGGCTGCGCCACGCCACAAGGCCCGGCCGGCGCGCCGCCCGAGGTGCTCAGCGGCCGCTTGTCGGTGCGCATCGCCGGCCAGGCCGACCGATCGATCGCCGCCGGCTTTGACCTCAGCGGATCGGCACGTGAAGGCCAGTTGTTGCTCAGCGGCCCGTTCGGCACCACCGCGGCCCGCGCCCGCTGGTCACCCGGCCAGGCCGTGCTGGAGAGCGGCGGCCAGGCCAGCCACCATGCCGACCTGGACGCGCTGGCCACCGCCGCACTGGGCGAGGCGATCCCGATCGCTGCGCTGTTTGACTGGCTGCGCGGGCGCGCCTGGGCCGGGGCGCCGGCCACGCCGCGCGCCGACGGCATCGCCGGCTTCGAGCAACTGGGCTGGCAGGTCAGTCTGGCGCGATGGGCCGACGGCTGGATCGAGGCAGTCCGCACCGCCGTGCCGGTGATCACCGTCAACGCGCGGTTGGAGCCAGCGGGATGAGCCATCGCCGGACCGCTCCAAGAGGGCTCGCTCCCCCATGGGGGGACCGAGCCGGCGCCGAGCGAGCGCCTGCGCGCTCGCGAGTGGCTGGCGAGGGCCAACCCGCCTGCATGCGGGCTGGCGGCGCGGCACGCGCCCAGGGGGCGTCATGACCCTGGCTGCGCTCTACGACGTGCCCGCGCCGGCCAAGCTCAATTTGTTTCTGCACGTGACTGGCCGGCGCGCCGACGGTTACCACCTGCTGCAATCGGTCTTCATGCTGATCGACTGGTGCGACACGCTGCATTTTGAGCGCCGCAGCGACGGCCGCCTGCAGCGCCACGACTTGGGCCCTGCATTGCCCGCCGACGACCTGAGCCTGCGCGCCGCCCGGGCGCTGCAGCAGGCCAGCGGCACCACGCTGGGCGCCGACCTGTCGGTGATGAAGCAGCTGCCCTGGGGCGCCGGTCTGGGCGGCGGCAGCTCCGACGCCGCCACCACGCTGCTGGCCTTGAACCGGCTGTGGGGCCTGCACTGGCCACGCACGCGGCTGCAGCAGATCGCACTGCCGCTGGGCGCCGACGTGCCCTTTTTTGTCGGCGGCCACCACGCCTTTGTTGAAGGCATCGGCGAGCGGCTGACGCCGTTGCCCGCCGGTTGTCTGGCCGGACAGCGGTTTGTGGTGGTCAAACCTGAAGAAGCGCTCACCACCGCGGCCATCTTTGACAGCCCCAGCTTGGTTCGCGACACCGAAACTGCTATAGTCATGAGCTTTCTTGCAGACGAAAACCTGCAGCAAAAGCTTCTGCAAGGTTTTGGCCGCAATGATTTGCAGCGGCCAGCAGAGCTGAGTTGCACCGCGGTGACGCAAGTCGCGGCTTGGCTTCAAATGCGCTTCGGCAACAGCCGGATGTCGGGTTCGGGCAGTGCGGTGTTTGCGAGAATGGGTACAGAAGTTCAGTCTGGCGCGGCGTCCCCGAGAAATTCGAGGAATGCGGCGAATGCAGAATCTGCAGCAAGTGCGGAGCACGCGAAAAACGCGCTCAGTACACTGCCCGCAGGATGGACCGGACGGATGTGCTGCAGCCTGGACCACCACCCGCTTGTCGGCTGGGCCAGCTGATACAGATAAAGGGGTTCGGCGCAAGCCGAGTCCTGTGTAGGGGAGTCGCCAAGTTGGTCAAGGCATCGGATTTTGATTCCGACATGCGAGGGTTCGAGTCCTTCCTCCCCTGCCAAACTTCTTCAAGTTTCCACCCGGGTCGACCCCAGCCCAGCTTGCCTGACGGAGAACGTACCGTGCTGTTCAACACCGTGCTGTTCACCGGCAACGCCAATCCCGCCCTGTCCAACGAAATGGCCAGGAGCCTGGGCGTCGAGCTGGGCAAGGCCAGCGTGGGCCGGTTCTCCGACGGCGAGGTCACCGTCGAGCTGCACCAGAACGTGCGCGCCCGCGATGTCTTCGTGGTCCAAAGCACCTGCGCGCCGACCAACGAAAACCTGATGGAATTGCTCATCATGGTCGATGC
>JAYVDE010000501.1:0-10389 GCA_043749575.1 Burkholderiaceae bacterium
GCACGCAGCTCGCCGAGTGCGACCAGGAGATCGAAGCGCAGTTGCAACGTCTGCAGGCGCATGACGGCGAGCCGGCCAAGGGCAAGCAGCGCGGCCGGGCTCGCAAGGCGCCGAAGTTCGATCTGCGCACGCAGCTGTTCAAGATGTGCGGCGTGGACTTGACGCGCATAGATGGCCTCGACGTGACCACCGCGCTGAGCCTCGTCAGCGAGACCGGAGCGGACCTGTCGCGCTTCCCCAGCGACAAGCACTTCGCGTCGTGGATGGGCTTGTGCCCAGGCACCAAGATCACGGGCGGCAAGGTCATGAGCAGCAAGACCAAGCGCTGTGCCAACCGCGCGGCCCAGGCGCTGCGCCTGGCCGCTGCGGCGTTGCGCACCAGCCAGTCGGCGCTGGGCGCGTACTTCCGGCGCATGTGCTCGAGGATGGACAAATCCAAGGCCGTCACCGCCGCCGCCCATAAGCTGGCTCGGCTGATCTACACGATGCTGACCAAGGGCGAGGAATACACAGACCAAGGACAGGCCTACTACGAAGAGCGATACCGCGAACGGGTCGTGCGCCAGCTCAGACTGCGTGCGAACAAACTGGGCATGCAACTCGTCGCCGCCGAACAGCCGGCGTGAAAAAACCATTCAAGATCAGACACTTAAGAGGTGTTTCTTAGGAGACCACCACCGGCTCGGGCTCCAGCCGGATGCCGAAGCGGCCGTACACACTCTCCTGGATCGCCCGGGCCAGCGTCACCACCTCGGCCCCAGTGGCACCACCGCAGTTCACCAGCACCAGCGCCTGGCGCTCGGAGACGGCCGCATTGCCGACCCGCTTGCCCTTCCAGCCGCAGGCGTCGATCAGCCAAGCGGCGGCCAGCTTGAAGCGGCCATCGGGCAGCGGGTAGTGCACGAGGTGCGGGTCACGGCCGATGATGTCGCGGCACTGCTCGGCGCTGACCACCGGGTTCTTGAAGAAGCTGCCGGCGTTGCCCACCAGCGCCGGGTCGGGCAGCTTGGCGCGGCGGATCGCGATGACCCAGTCGAAGATCGTGCGCGCATCGGGCGCGTGCTTGCCGGTCTCGGCCATCCGGCGCTCCAGGTCGAGGTAGCCCAGCACCGGCTGCCAGGGCCGCGGCAGCCGCAGCCGCACCCGGGTGATCAAGCTCTTGCCGGCCAGGCCGCCAAAATAGCCTTGATCGGCCGCCTGCTTGAAAACGCTGTCGCGATAATTGAAGGCGCAGGTCCGCGCGTCCAGCGTGACGCCGCGGCCGGTGACCAGGTCGACCGCGTCCAGCGAGTGGAAGCGGTCGGCCAGCTCCAGCCCGTAGGCGCCGATGTTCTGCACCGGTGCCGCGCCCACGGTGCCGGGTATCAACGCCAGGTTCTCCAGCCCGGGCCAGCCCTGGTCCAGCGTCCAGGCCACGGCGTCGTGCCAGGGCTCACCGGCGCCGAACTCGACGATCCAGGCGTCGTCCATCTCGGCCACCAAACGCCGGCCCATCACCTCGACCCGCAGCACCACCGCCGCCGGGTCGCGGGTCAGCACCAAGTTGCTGCCACCGCCCAGCACCAGCTTGGGCGCGGGCCCTAACTCGGGGTGGTCGAGCACCCGGCGCACGTCGGCATCGCCGCGGATGCGCACCAGCGTGTGGGCCACCGCCGGCAGGCCGAAGGTGTTCAGCGCACGCAGCGGGAGATCGCGCTCGACGAGCAGGGCAGACGGGAATCCGGGCATCATGCGAGTTTCGCCGATGTAGCCGCCCCCCCACCCCGCCCGCCTGCCTGCCTGCCCGAGGATTCGTCGATGACGCCTGCACCCGGCCCCTGGCACCGCCGCCGCCACGCCCTGGCGGTATTGGTTGCCACCACGGCGCTGGGCCTGCCGGCCTGGGCGGCCGACCCGCTGGCCAAGCCCAAGGGCAAGGTCGTGTTGTCGGTCACCGGCCCGGTTGAACGGGCCAATGCCGGTGGTCGCACCGATTTCGACATGGCCATGCTCGAAGCCTTGCCGCAGCACAGCTTTGTCACCGCCACGCCGTGGTTCAAGGCACCCCGCAAGTTCAGCGGCCCGTTGCTGCGCGACGTGCTGGCCGCCGCTGGCGTCAAGGGCACGACACTGAGCGCGGTGGCCCTCAACGACTACAAGGTCGAGATCCCCGCCGAGGACGCCCAGCGCTTCAAGGTGTTGATGGCCACTCGGCTCGACGACCAACCGATGCCGCTGCGTGAAAAGGGTCCGCTGTTCATCGTCTACCCCTACGACGACAGCGCCGACCTGCGTTCCGAGCGCTACTACAACCGGTCGGCCTGGCAATTGCGCACGCTGAACGTCAAGTAGCCCACGTGGTGCGCTTGTGGTGATCGCCGCCCGGCGAACCGAAGGGCATTGCACCGCGCGGCGCAGCAAGGGGGCGGCCCAGTGAGCGAGCGCAGCTTGCCGCGCTCCAGTGCCCTGCGGCGCCAGAACCGCTGGCTGCTGGCCACCGGCATCGGCCTGGTGCTGGCTTTTTGCGCCATCGCCTGGGTCCAGTGGCGCCAAGTGGCGCTGTTGTCGGCCACGGTGCGCCACGAGGGCGACAACCTGGTCTGGAGCTTCTACCAGCTGGAGCGCGAGTTCCTGCAGTTGCGCGACACCCTGCGCGAGGCCCAGGCGCAACCCGGCGCCGACGCCGACGAGCGGGTGCGCCTGCGGTTTGAGCTGTTCGCCAGCCGCCTGCCGCTGGTCGCGCCCGAACGGGTGAAGCCGCTGGCCGAAATGGGCCCCGACCATGCCCCGACCTGGGCTCTGCTGCAGGGTTTTGTGCAACGGCACGAGGCCACGCTGGCCGAGTCGGCGATCCCGCCGTTGACGGCGCCGAGCATCAACAGCGCGCTGGCCGACTTGGCGCCGCTGCGCATGGCCGTGCACGACCTGTCGCTGCGCAGCAACCAGGTGATGGCCGAGCAAATGGGACTGCGCAATGATGCGGTGCGCGACCAGATCCGCCTGGGCATCGGGCTGACGATCTTCCAGAGCCTGCTGACCGCTGCCTTTGCGCTGCTGACGGTGCGCCAGTTCCGCGCCCTGGCGCGGCGCCGGCGCGAGCTGCAGCAGGTGGCGCGCCGGCTGCAGGAAGCGCGCATCGGCGCCGAGGCCGCCAACCAGGCCAAAAGCGCCTTCCTGGCCAACATGAGCCACGAACTGCGCACGCCGTTCAACGGCATGCTGGGCATGTTGGCGCTGCTGGAGAACAGCCGGCTCGATGCCGAGCAGACCGACCACCTGAGTACCGCGCGGCAGTCGGCCAGCCACCTGCTGGACTTGCTCGACGACATCCTCGACATCTCCAAGCTGGAGTCGGGTCGGCTCGACATCGTGCCGCACCGCCAGGACCTGCGGCGCCTGCTGCGCGATGTGCACGCGTTGATGGTGATGAGCGCCGAGGCCAAGGGCCTGCGTCTGCAGGTGGTGGTGGCCGACTCGGTGCCGCAGTGGGTGCTGGCCGACGGCAAGCGGCTCAAGCAGATCCTGTTCAACCTGATGTCGAACGCGGTGAAGTTCACCCCGCAAGGCGAGGTGTCGCTGGAGGTCAGCGCGCAGCCGGCGGTCGACCTGGCCAGCACTGGCGCGGCCCACGAGTTGAGCTTTGTCGTGCGTGACAGCGGCATCGGCATGGACGCGGCGATGCGCGAGCGGCTGTTTCAACGTTTCATGCAGGGCGACGCCAGCACCGCGCGGCGGTTTGGCGGCACCGGCCTGGGCCTGGAGATCTCGCGCAGCCTGGCGCGGATGATGGGCGGCGACATCGCAGTCGACAGTGAACCCGGCGAGGGCACCTGCTTCACGCTGCGCCTGGAGCTGCCGGCCCCACCTGCCGAACTGGCCCAACCGGCCCAACCTGCCCCACGCGCCCAACCGGCCCCAGCGGCCCCAGCGGCGGGCGAGCCCGCGCCGCTGGCCAGCCGCTGCGAAGCTGAGGCCGCCAACGCTGAACCCGCCGCTGGCGGCGACGGCCTGGACTTGCTGGTGGCCGACGACCACCCGGTCAATCGCAAGTTCATGGCCATCCTGCTGTCGCGCATGGGCCACCGGGTGCGGCTGGCCGACAACGGCGTCGAGGCGGTGGCCGCGGTGATCGCGCAACTGCCCGACCTGGTGTTCATGGACGTGCACATGCCGGTACTGGACGGCCTGCAGGCCACCCACGCCCTGCGAGCCCTGGCGGCGCCTGCCGGCAACGTGCCCATCGTCGCACTTACCGCGGACGTCTTTGCCGACACCCGCCACCGCGTACTGGCCGCCGGCATGAACAATTTCCTCTCGAAACCGGTGCAACCGGACGATATAAAGTCGTTGCTGGCCGCCCGTTTCGGCCACCGCGCCCAGGCGGCGAGGCCAGCACCCGTGCCCCTGTCAGCCTCGGCAACCACCACGCCCACGATGCCAAGCCCATTGCCATCAACGCCCATTTTGCCGCCGTCGCCGACGTCGCCAGCAGCTGGCCCCGCCGCAGTCGCGTCGGCGTCAAGCCGGCGTTTCCGCACCACCGATGTCGCCACCCACCTGGACATGGTGGTGATCGGCGATGTCTGCGTCGGCGTCGGGCTGGCCGGCTACCGGTCGGTGCTGGCCAGCTTGCTAGGTGATGAATCGGGCAGCCAGGCAGCGCTGCTGGCCGCGCTGGACCAAGCCGACAGCGGCGCGGTGCGCGAACGGGCCCATGCGGTCAAAGGCGCCGCGGCCAGCATGGGCTTGCGCGCGCTGTGCGCCGCCGCAAGCCGGCTCGAAACCGACGCCGACCGCCTCGACGAAAGCGACCGCCGCGCCGCCGCCGCCGACCTGCGTTGCCTGCTGGACACCGCACGGGCGCTGTTGCAGCGCATGGGCTTTGCCTGAAGCGGCGGGTCAGTGCCGTTGCGGTTGATCATGGGCGCCGGGACCAAAGGTCCGCCAGACTGTCGACCGATCCGCCATCGGCGCCCGCTCGACGTGGCAAAATTTTGTTCTTTTGCTTGTCTGATCAGAGCCCCCACGCCATGCCCAGCTTCGACACCGTCCTAGAACCCAATCTGGTTGAACTGCGCAACGCCGTCGACCAAAGCAGCAAAGAGATCGGCACCCGCTTTGACTTCAAGGGCACGGCGGCCAAGGTCGAGCTCGTTGAGGCCGGCAAGGAACGCACGCTGCAGCTGCACGGCGACGGCGATTTCCAGATCGCCCAGGTGCGCGACGTGCTGACCACCAAGCTCACCAAGCGCGGGGTCGACATCCGCTTCCTCGACTTCTCGGCCAAGATCGAGAAGATGGGCGGCGACAAGGTGCGCCAGACCGTGGCCGTCAAGCAGGGCATCGACAGCGAAACCGCCAAGAAGATCCAGACCCTGGTCAAGCAAAGCAAGCTGAAGGTGCAGGCCGCCATTCAGGGTGACTCGGTGCGCATCACCGGCGCCAAGCGGGACGACCTGCAGGCCGCCATGGCCCTGCTGCGCCAGGACGTGGCCGACGTGCCGCTGGCCTTCAACAACTTCAGGGATTGAGGCCAGGTCTGGTGCTCACGGGCGGCCTGGCGAGGGCCTGGGCCGCAAGGCCAGGCGCGGCCTGCAAGGCACGCCAATGGCCCGCCAGAGCCGGCACCAAGGCGTCCGCTTGGCGGCAGCACTTTGCGCGCCTGGCTTGGGCCGTTGTGGCGAACGTGTGGCTGGCGGCCGGCGTCGCCGCGCAAACAGTCACGCAATCGGTCACGCAATCGGTCACGCTGGCGGGCAGCATGGGCAGCAACAAGGCCTTGTTGATGATCGATGGCCAGCCGCAGATGCTGGTGGTGGGTGGCAGCGCGCGCGGTGTCACGCTGCACCGGCTGGGCGACGGCGAGGCCGAGGTCGAGGTCGCCGGCCGCCGCCTGCCGCTGCGCCTGGGCGCGGCACCGTCGCGGGTGGGCGCTGCCGCCCGGGCCGCCGGCGACACCGAGATTGTGCTGGCCATGGGCCCGGGCGGGCACTTCAATGCGGCCGGTTCGATCAACGGCAAACCGGTGTCCTTCATGGTCGACACCGGCGCCACCACCATCGCGCTGAGCCAGGGCGAGGCCAACCGCATCGGTCTGGACTGGAAGCGCGGCCGGCCCGGCACGGGCAACACCGCCAACGGCCCAGTGCCGGTCTACGCCGTCAACCTGAGCTCGGTGCGGGTGGGCACGGTGGAGATCGCCAACGTGGCCGCGGTCGTGGTGCCGTCCGACATGCCGCAGGTGCTGCTGGGCAACAGCTTCCTCAACCGCTTCTCGATGCGCCGCGACAGCGACGTGATGCGGCTGGAGAAAAATCGCTAGTCCGGTGGTGCACCAGCGCTTGCCCGGCTGGCCCCTATGATGTTCGGATGAAGCGCTTGTGGGACATTTCACCGCCTGTGCAACCCGGCTCGCCGGTGTTCCCGGGCGATGCGGCGTTCGACTTGCGCTGGGCTTGCAGCTTGTCGGCCGACTGCCCCGTCAACGTCAGCACCCTCACGCTGAGCCCGCACACCGGCGCCCATGCCGACGCGCCGCTGCACTACAGCACCGACGGCGCGGCGGTCGGCGCACTCGATTTGAGCCCGTTCCTCGGCCGCTGCCGGGTGGTGCACGCCATCGCTTGCGGCCCGCTGATCGAATGGCGGCACCTGGCCCACGCGCTGGTCCACACGCTCGGCGATGGCTGGGCCAATGCGTCCGACACCGTGCCGCCGCGGCTGCTGGTGCGCACCTACGCCCGCGCGCCCACCGCCTGGGACCCGCAACTGGCCGGCTACGCGCCCGACACCCTCGAGCGGCTGGCTGATCTGGGGCTGCAACTCATCGGCATCGACACTGCCAGCATCGATCCGGCCGACAGCAAGGCCCTGCCCAGCCACCAGGTGATCCGCCGGCGCGGCCTGCGGGTGCTGGAAAACCTGGTGCTCGACGAGGTGCCCGAGGGCGACTACGAGCTGATCGCCCTGCCGTTGAAACTGATGACCGCCGACGCGTCGCCAGTTCGCGCGGTGTTGCGCGAACTCTGAACCCGGACCCGCCCATGACCCGTGACGATGCCCTGGCACTCGACGCCGCCGACCCGCTGGCACCGCTGCGCCAACAGTTCCAGCTGCCCGATGGGCTGATCTACCTCGACGGCAACTCGCTGGGCGCGCTGCCGCGCAGCACGGCCGCCCGGCTGCAACAGGTGATCACCCAGCAGTGGGGCCAGGGCCTGATCGCCAGCTGGAATTCGGCCGGCTGGATGACGCTTGCGCAGCGCATCGGCGACAAGATCGCGCCGCTGGTGGGCGCCGGGCCGGGCGAGCTGGTGGTCGCCGATTCGACCTCGGTCAACCTGTTCAAGGTGCTGGCCGCCGCGCTGGCGATGCCGCGCGAGGACACCCCCGGCAGCAGCGGTTTACGCAGTGTCATCGTCAGCGAGCGCAGCAACTTTCCGACCGACTTGTACATCGCGCAAAGCCTGGCGCAGCAGCACGGCTGCACGCTGCGCTTGGTGGCTGCGCCCGCAGAGATCCCCGCCGCGCTCGACGCCGATTGCGCCCTGTTGATGCTGACGCAAGTGAACTACCGCACCGGCTGGCTACACGACATGGCGGGCTTGAGCGCCGCAGCGCATGCCGCCGGCGCGCTGGCGGTGTGGGATCTGGCGCATTCGGCCGGCGCACTGCCGGTGCAGTTGAACGCCGATGGCGCCGACTTCGCGGTCGGCTGCGGCTACAAATACCTCAACGGCGGGCCGGGTGCGCCGGCCTTCGTCTGGGTGCGTCCGAGCCTGGTCAACCGCTTGCGCCAACCGCTGTCGGGCTGGCTGGGCCATGCCGCGCCGTTTGCCTTCACGCCCGCATACGAGCCGGCCGCCGGCATCTCGCGCTACGTTTGCGGCACGCCGCCGGTGCTGGCGATGGCTGCGCTGGAATGCGGCGTCGACACCTTGCTGGCCGCGTTGCCGCTGGGCGGCATGGCGGCACTGCGCCGCAAGTCGGTGGCGCTGACCGAGGCCTTTGCCGCGCTGGTGACGCAGCGCTGCGACGGCTTCGGCCTGCTGCTGGCCTCGCCGGCCGAGGCGGCACAGCGCGGCAGCCAGATCTGCCTGGCCTTCGATGAGCACAGCGAAGCCGGCAAGGCCCGCGCGACTTATGCCGTGATGCAGGCGCTGATCGCACGCGGCGTGGTCGGTGACTGCCGTGCCGGCGACCCGGCGGCGGCCAGCGCCGCCGGCCGCGCCGACATCCTGCGCTTTGGCATCACGCCGCTCTACACCCGCTTCGTCGACGTCTGGGACGCGGTGGCGCACTTGCGCGCGGTGCTGGCCGATGGCCAGTGGCGCGAGCCGCGCTTCAACCAGCGGGGGCTGGTGACATGAGCTGCCCCTACCTGCCCGGTGACGCGGCCCGACCCTCGCCCACCACCGCAGCAGCTGATCTGCCGCTGGCCGGCCCACAAGCTGCGAGCAACACGCCGCGCCACGCCGGCGCGCAGCTCGATCTCTCGCGCAACATGAGCTACGGCGACTACCTGCACCTGGACGTCGTGCTCGGCGCCCAGCACCCGCTGAGCCCGGCACACGACGAGATGCTGTTCATCGTGCAGCACCAGACCAGCGAGCTGTGGATGAAGCTGATGCTGCACGAGTTGCGCGCCGCCGCCGCCGCGCTGGCCGGCGACCGGCTGGGCGTGGCCTTCAAGATGCTGGCCCGCGTCAGCCGCATCATGGAGCAGCTGGTGCACGCCTGGGACGTGCTGGCGACGATGACGCCGCCCGAGTACAGCGCCATCCGGCCCTACCTGGCCCAATCCTCGGGCTTCCAGAGCTGGCAGTACCGCTGCATCGAGTTCATGCTCGGCAACAAGAGCGCAGCGATGCTCAAGCCCCACGCCCATGCGCCGGCCCGGCTGGCCGAGGTCGAAGCCGCCTGGCGCGCGCCCTCGCTCTACGACGAATCGCTGCGCCTGTTGGCCCGCCGCGGCCTGGCCGTTCCCACCAGCCACACCCAGCGCGACTGGACCCAGCCCTACACCGCCAGCGACGGTGTCGAGCAGGCCTGGCTGGTGGTCTACCGCGCCCCCGACGCCCATTGGGATCTGTACCAGCTGGGCGAGGAATTGACCGACCTGGAAGACGCCTTCAGGCTCTGGCGGTTTCGCCACCTGACCACCGTCAGCCGCATCATCGGCATGAAAGGCGGCACCGGCGGCACGGGCGGTGCGAGCTACCTCAAGCGCATGCTCGACGTCGAGCTGTTCCCCGAGCTCTGGCAGCTGCGCACCGACCTGTGAGGTCTCCAGCCGCGACAAGCAGCCCGTGGCGGCCTGCTTGTACAGCTTTAAAATAAACACAATTGAGCGTTTGTAGCGATTCAAGAAGCCATGTCATCGGTCTGGGATGCGACACTGCCGTTTGAATTTCACAGCCACCCGGCCCGCGCCCCGCGTGCAAGCGACTTCCATGTCCATTGTTCCTTACCGCCTGCTGGCGGCCGCCACATCGATCCTGCTGGGTCTGCTGGCCTTGCCGCCCACCGCCGCATGGGCCGGCCCGGTGCTCGACCGCATCCAGGCCCGTGGCGCCGTCAAGGTCTGCATCTGGCCCGACTACTACGGCATCACCTGGCGCAACCCGCGCACCCTGCAGCTGACCGGTATCGACATCGAGTTGTCGGCCGAGCTGGCGCGCGACTTGAAGGTCAGGCTGGAGTATGTGGAATCGTCCTTCACCCAGCTGATCGAAGACCTGACCAGCGACCGCTGCGACATCGCGATGCATGCGGTGGCCGTGTTGCCGGCGCGGGCCGAGAAGCTGAAGTTCTCGCAGCCCTACCTGCAAAGCGACATCTACGGCGTGACCACCCGCAGCCACCGCATCAAGACCTGGGACGACATCGACAAGCCCGGCATGCAGGTGGCCGTGCAGACCGGCACCTTCATGGAGCCGGTGATGGCCGCCGCCTTGAAGCAGGCCAAACTGGTGGTGGTGAAGCCGCCGCTGACCCGCGAGCAAGAGCTGGAAGCCGGCCGGGTCGACGTCTTCATGACCGACTACCCCTACAGCCGGCGCCTGCTCGACAACGCCGACTGGGCCCGCCTGGTGTCGCCCACCAAGGCCTTCCACCTGCTGCCCTACGCCTATGCGGTGAAACCAGGCGACGATGCCTGGCTGCAGCGGGTAGACGAATTCGTCGCTGCCATCAAGCGCGATGGCCGGCTGGAGGCCGCCGCCAAGCGCCATGGCCTGGCCGAGATCCTGGTGCGCAAGTAGACGGGCCGGGTGGTATGCAAGCCCTAGTAGTCCGTTTCACCAAAAACACTACATGAAATCGCGTCTTTTTCCGCCATGCGTCCTTGCATCCCCTTGCCGCACTGGCAGTGCGACTGCGGGTCTACGCCTAGCCTGGCGAAAAAATCCA
>JAYVDE010000502.1:0-3898 GCA_043749575.1 Burkholderiaceae bacterium
CGCTGTGTCGCCGCTGGACGCCGCGGTTTGCTGCGGTCGGCACGCCTGAGCAGGCCGATTGGTTGCGCGACGAAATGGCCGCAACCCGGGTTGGCGCGGGTCTGCGCACCGAGGTGCTGTACGGCGAGTCCGCCCTCTGCGAGGTGGCTGCCCACCCCGATGTCGACAGCGTGATGGCGGCGATCGTTGGCGCCGCCGGTCTGCCGCCGTGCATCGCCGCGGCGCGTGCCGGCAAGCGGTTGATGCTGGCCAACAAGGAGGCGCTGGTGGTCGGTGGCCGGCTGTTCATTGCCGCAGTGCAGCAGGGCGGCGCGCTGCTGCTGCCGATCGACAGCGAACATTCGGCGATCTTCCAGTGCCTGCCCGAAGACCGCAGCACCTGGGCCCAGCGCATAGCCCACATCGTGCTCACCGCTTCGGGCGGGCCGTTTCGCAGCCGCGATCCGGCCACGCTGCACACGGTCACGCCCGCTGAAGCCTGCGCCCACACCAACTGGGTGATGGGCCGCAAGATCTCGGTCGATTCGGCGACGATGATGAACCAGGCGCTGGAGGTGATCGAGGCGCGCTGGCTGTTTGACCTGCAGCCCGAGCAGATCCGGGTGGTGCTGCACCCGCAGAGCATCATCCATTCGATGGTCGTGTGCCGCGACAACAGCGTGCTGGCGCAGCTGGGCACGCCCGACATGAAAGTGCCGATCAGCGTCGGTCTGGCCTGGCCGCAGCGCGAAGTCTCGGGCGCTGATGCGCTGGATTTCCTGACCAGCAAGCCGCTGACCTTCGAGCCGGCCTGCGAGCAGCGTTTCCCCGGCCTCGGCCTGGCCCACGCTGCGCTGCGCGGGGCCGAGGGCAGCACCGCGGTGTTGAACGCCGCCAACGAGGTGGCAGTGGCAGCCTTCCTCGCCGGGCAGCTGCGCTTCACCGACATCCACCGCGTCAACGAAGCCACCGTGGGCGCCGTGCTGCCAAGCGCCGCCGACGCCGCCACGCTGGACGACTTGCTGGCGCTCGACCAGCGCGCCCGCCGCCACGCCGAACTACTTGCTCAGGGCCTCACCCGATGATCACCACCGTGCTGGCCTTCCTGCTGACCCTGGCGGTGCTGATCGTCGTGCACGAGTACGGCCACTACCGGGTGGCAGTGGCCTGTGGCGTCAAAGTGCTGCGCTTCTCGATCGGCTTCGGCCGGGTGGTCTGGCGCTACCAGCGCTCGCCCGCGCACACTGAATTTGTGCTGTCGGCGCTGCCCTTGGGCGGCTATGTGCGCATGCTCGACGAGCGCGAAGGCCCGGTTCCCGCTACCGAACTGGGCCAGGCCTTCAACCGCAAGTCGCTCAAGCAACGCTCGGCCATCGTGGCGGCCGGGCCGCTGGCCAATTTGCTGCTGGCGGTGTTGCTGTACGCCGCATCGCACTGGATTGGGGTCGATGAACCCAAGGCCGTGCTGGGCGCACCGGTGGCCGCCAGCCTGGCCGACCGTGCCGGCATGCGCTCGGGCGACTGGGTGCGGGCCTGGCAGGACGACGACGGCCAGTGGGTCGACGTGCGCTCGCTCAACGACCTGCGCTGGCAGCTGACCCAGCGCCTGATGCGCGGCGAGCCGATGCAGTTGCAGGTCAGCGATGCGGCCGGCCGCAGCAGCCGCCAGGTGCGGCTGGGGCTGGACGAACTGGGCGCGCAAGAGCTCGACGCGGCGCTGCTGAAGCGCATCGGCCTGGGGCCGGCCTTCAGCGAACCGGTGATGGGCGAGGTCAAGGTCGGCGGACCGGCGGCGGCGGCCGGGCTGCGCGCTGGCGACCGCGTGTTGAGCGTCGACGGTGCTCTGATCGGCGATGCGCAGGCGCTGCGCGACCGCATTCGCGGCGCGGTGCTGGCCGGCCAGGGTCAAGCGCTGGCCTGGCGGGTGCAACGCGCCGGCCAGGAGCTCACGCTGACCGTCACGCCGCGGGTCGTTCGCGACGCTGATCGGGGCGGCAACAGTGGGGCCAACAGCGCGACGGCGCCGCCCATCGGCCGTGTCGACGCCTTCATCGGCAACCCGCCGGCGATGGTCAAGGTGCAACTCGGTTTGTTCGACGGCCTGCAGCAAGGCGCGTCGCGCACCTGGGAGGTGTCGGCCATGACCGTGCGCATGCTGGGCCGCATGCTGATCGGCGAAGCCTCGCTGCGCAATTTGAGCGGGCCGCTGACGATCGCCGACGTGGCCGGCCAGTCGGCCCAGCAAGGGCTGGCTTACTACCTGGGCTTCCTGGCCCTGGTCAGCGTCAGCCTGGGTGTGCTGAACCTGCTGCCGCTGCCCATGCTCGATGGTGGCCACCTGATGTATTACATTTTCGAGGGCCTGACCGGACGCCCGGTTTCCGACACTTGGCTCGCACGCCTGCAGCGGGGCGGCATTGCGGTGCTGCTGCTGATGATGTCGGTGGCCCTCTTCAACGATGTTGCCCGCCTGCTGGGCCTGCACTGACCGATCCGATGCTCCCTCTTCCCCCTGCACGTTTGTTTCAACCGGCCGCGGCCGTAGTCGCCATCGCATTGGCATTTGGTTTGGCCGCGCCTGCCGCAAGGGCCGTCGAGCCCTTTGTGCTGCAAGACATCCGGGTCGAAGGCCTGCAGCGCACCGACCCCGGCACGGTGTTCGCGGCCTTGCCGTTTCGGGTCGGCGACACCTACACCGACGAGAAGGCCGCCGCCGCGCTGCGCGCGCTGTTCAGCACCGGTTTGTTCAAAGACGTGCGGGTCGAGATCGACGGCAAGGTCGCGGTGCTGGTGGTCGAGGAGCGGCCGGTCATTGAGACCGTCACCTTCGTCGGCCTGAAAGAGTTCGACAAGGACACGCTGTCCAAGTCACTGAAGGACGCCGGCATCGGCGAAGGCCTGCCCTTCGACCGTGCGCTGATCGACCGCGCCGAGCAGGAGATCAAGCGCCAGTACCTGTCGCGCAGCTTGTACGGGGCCGAAGTGGTGACCACCATCACGCCGACCGAGCGCAACCGCGTCAACGTCAGCTTCACGATGACCGAAGGCGACGCGGCCAAGATCCGCGAAGTTCGCATCGTCGGCTCCAAGGCCTACCCCGAAAGCACGCTGACCCGGCTGATGGACCTGACCACCACCGGCTGGCTGACCTGGTACACCAAGAGCGACCGCTACTCGCGGGCCAAGCTCAACGCCGACCTCGACACCCTGCGCGCCCACTACCAGAACAACGGTTACCTCGAATTCAACATCGAGACCGCGCAGGTCACGATCTCGCCCGACAAGCAGGACATCACGCTGACCATCACGGTCAACGAAGGCCAGCCCTACACCGTGACCGCGGTGCGCCTGACCGGCGACTACCTGGGCAAGGAAGAAGAGTTCAAGAACCTCGTCGTTGTCCGCGCCGGCGAGCCCTACCGCGCGGCGGCAGTCACCGCCACCACCAAACAGTTCACCGACCGCTTCGGCACCTTCGGCTACGCCTTCGCCCGGATCGAACCGCGTACCGAGATCGACCGCGCCAACGGCACCGTGGCGGTGGTGCTGGCGGCCGAGCCACAGCGCCGGGTCTACGTGCGCCGCATCGACGTGGCTGGCAACACCCGCACCCGCGACGAGGTGGTGCGCCGCGAGTTCCGCCAGCTCGAATCGTCCTGGTACGACGGCGAGCGCATCAAGCTGTCGCGTGACCGGGTCGAGCGGCTCGGCTACTTCAAGGAAGTGACCGTCGACACCAGCGAAGTCGCCGGCACTGCCGACCAGGTCGACCTGGCGGTGGCGGTGGCCGAAAAGCCCACCGGCAACCTGCAGCTGGGCGTCAGCTTCTCCAGCGCCGACCGGCTGGCGTTCAACGCCTCGCTCAAGCAAGACAACGTCTTCGGCTCGGGCAACTACCTGGGCATCGAGCTCAACACCA
>JAYVDE010000503.1:0-3894 GCA_043749575.1 Burkholderiaceae bacterium
GAAAGAAAACGAGATCAAGTTCGTTGATTTCCGTTTCACCGATACCCGCGGCAAGGAACAGCACGTCACCGTGCCCGTTTCGCATTTCGATGAAGACAAGTTCACGGGGGGCCACGCCTTCGACGGCTCGTCGATCGCCGGCTGGAAGGGCATCGAAGCCTCCGACATGCAGCTGATGCCTGACCCGAACACGGCCAACATTGACCCGTTTTTCGAAGAGCCGACGCTGATCCTGACCTGTGATGTGGTCGACCCGGCCGACGGCAAGCCCTACGAGCGCGACCCGCGCTCACTGGCCAAGCGCGCCGAGGCTTACATGAAGAGCACCGGCCTGGGCGACACCGCCTACTTCGGCCCCGAGCCCGAGTTCTTCGTCTTCGACAGCATCCGTTGGGGCAACGACATGTCCGGCTGCTTCTACAAGATTGAAGCTGAAGAAGCCGCCTGGAACACCGGCAAAGACTACGAGCACGGCAACAACGGCTTCCGCCCGACCGTCAAGGGGGGTTACTTCCCGGTGCCACCGGTCGATGCCGGCCAGGACCTGCGCTCGGAGATGTGCCTGATCCTCGAATCGCTGGGCATCCCGGTCGAAGTGCACCACCACGAGGTGGCCAACGCCGGCCAGATGGAGATCGGCACCCGCTTCTCCACGCTGCTGCAGCGCGCCGACTCGGTGCAACTGCAAAAGTACGTGATCCACAACGTGGCCCACGCCTACGGCAAGACCGCCACATTCATGCCCAAGCCCATCGTCGGCGACAACGGCAGCGGCATGCACGTGCACCAGTCGGTCTGGAAGGATGGCAAGAACCTGTTTGCCGGTGACGGTTATGCGGGTTTGAGCGATTTCGCGCTGTACTACATCGGCGGCATCATCAAGCACGCGCGGGCGCTGAACGCCATCACCAACCCGGGCACCAACTCGTACAAGCGCCTGGTGCCTGGCTTCGAAGCGCCGGTCAAGCTGGCCTATTCGGCCAAAAATCGGTCAGCGAGCATTCGCATCCCCTACGTGGCCAACCCCAAGGGCCGCCGCGTCGAGGCGCGCTTCCCCGATCCGCTGATGAACCCGTACCTGGGTTTTGCCGCGCTGCTGATGGCCGGCCTGGACGGCGTGGAAAACAAGATCCACCCGGGCGAAGCCGCCACCAAAGACCTGTACCACTTGCCGCCGGAAGAAGACGCGAAGATCCCGACCGTTTGTTCCAGTCTTGAACAGGCGTTGGAGTATCTGGACAAGGGCCGCGCGTTCCTGACCAAGGGCGGTGTCTTCACCGACAGCTACATCGATGCCTACATCGAGCTGAAGATGCAGGAAGTCACCCGCTTCCGCATGGCCACGCACCCGGTCGAATTCGACATGTACTACACCCTGTAAGCGGGCCGATGGCGGTGACGCCATCTGCTATCTGCAGGTCGAAGGGCGGCGCCAAGCCGCCCTTTTTCGTGGCTGGTCAGGGTCACCCAGCCCCGGCGACAATGGCCGAGCCTGGCGCCCCCGGTGGGGCGCTGCCCGACGAGATGCGATGACTCGCTGCACTAGATTCCTGTTCCGCACCCGGTTTGCTGTGCCGGGCCTGCCCACGGCGCTGCGGGTGTTGAACGTGCTGGTGACGCCGATCGCGTTGCTGGTGCCGATCGCGGTGCTGGTGCCGATCGCGTTGCTGGTGCCGATCGCGTTGCTGGTGCCGACACCCGCCGCTGCCCAAGCCGGTGCCGTCTACCGCTGTGCCGGCCCGCCGGTGCTCTACACCGACGCCCTCAGCGCCGAGGAAGCCCGCGAACGGGGCTGCCGGACGATAGAAGGCGCGCCGATCACCGTGATCCAGGCGACCAAGCCGCGCGCGGCGGCGGCCGGTGCGGGCAACGCGGCGTCGGCCGTCCGCGCCGGCGAGGGCAAGATCGATCCGGTGGCCCAGCGCCAGCGCGACGGCGACGCCCGTCGCATCCTGGAGGCCGAGCTCAAGCGCGAGGAAGACAAGCTCGCACTGCACAAGCGCGAGTACAACAACGGTGAGCCCGAGCGCCGCGGTGACGAGCGCAACTTCCAGCGCTACCTCGACCGAGTGGCCGAGATGAAGGCCGCCATCGGCCGCACCGAGAGCGACATCGCTGCGCTCAAGCGCGAAATCAGCAAGCTCGCATCATGAGCGGCAAATTGACACCTGTGCGCGACGAATCGGCGCGCTACGAGCCCTTCGACATGCTGGCCACCCTGGTGGCCGTGGCCCAGCCCGATGGCCGCCTGCTGTTTGTCAACGCCATGTTCGAGAACGTGGCCGGCTTGTCGCGCCGCACGCTGATGCGCAGCACGCTGTTCGATTGGTTTGTCGACCAGCCGCAGGTGCGCGACACCGTGCGCGCTGTGGCCACCAACGAAGTCGCCACCGCCCGCTTCGACGGCGTGATGAAACGCGCTCCGCTGGCCGCCCATGATCACTTGCCGGTGCATGTCATCGTCACCCAGATCGACCACCGGGGCGACCGCGTGCTGGTCGAGATGCTCGAGATCGAGCAACAGACCCGGCAAGACCGCGAAGAGCGCGCGCTGGGCCAGGTGCAGGCCAACAAGGAGCTGATCCGCAACCTGGCGCACGAGATCAAGAACCCGTTGGGTGGCATCCGCGGCGCGGCGCAGTTGTTGGAGATGGAGATCGACGGCCGTGAATTGACCGAGTACACCCAGGTCATCATCCGCGAGGCCGACCGACTGCAGGCCCTGGTTGATCGGCTGCTGGCGCCGCACCGCTTGCCGCATGTGGTTAGCGATGTCAACATCCACGAGGTTTGCGAGCGGGTGCGCTCGCTGATCCTGGCTGAATTTCCGCGCGGACTGGCGGTGGTGCGCGACTACGACGTCTCGATTCCTGATTTTCGGGGTGACCGCGAGCAGCTGATTCAAGCGGTGCTCAACATCGCCCACAACGCCGCGCAGGTGCTGGGCGAACGCATCGCCGACGGCGACGCCAAGCTGGTTTTGCGCACCCGGGTGTCGCGCCAGGCGACCATCGGCAAGCGGCGTTTTCGACTGGCACTGGAATTGCATATCGAAGACAACGGGCCGGGTGTGCCCGAGGACATTCGGGAACGCATCTTCTACCCCCTGGTATCGGGTCGGGATGGCGGTTCAGGCCTCGGGTTGACACTGGCGCAGACGTTTGTGCAGCAACACCAGGGCACGATCGAATGCGACAGTGAACCCGGCAAGACTGTCTTCCGTATCGTGATCCCGCTGCCCTGACAAGGCAGCTTCAGCAGTTACCAGCCAGAGGCCGCCGCCGCATGAAACCCATCTGGATCGTAGACGACGACCAATCCATCCGCTTCGTGCTTGAGAAGGCACTGGCCCGCGAGCAGTTCGCCACCCGCAGCTTCTCGAACCCGCGCGATGTGCTGGCCGCGCTGAACGACGACGAGCCGCAGGTGCTGGTCAGCGACATCCGTATGCCCGGCGGGTCGGGCATCGACCTGCTGAGCAAGGTCAAGGCGCGTCTGCGGGGCCTGCCGGTCATCATCATGACCGCCTACTCCGACCTGGACAGCGCCGTCTCGGCCTTCCAGGGCGGTGCCTTCGAGTACCTGCCCAAGCCCTTTGACCTGAACCGCGCGGTCGAACTGATCCGCCGTGCGGTCGAGGAAAGCCTGCGCGAAGAGGTGAGCGACAGCCACAGCGCCGAGATGCCCGAGATGCTGGGCCAGGCGCCGGCGATGCAGGATGTGTTTCGCGCCATCGGCCGGCTGAGCCAGAGCAACGTCACGGTGCTGATCACCGGCGAGTCGGGCTCGGGCAAAGAGCTGGTCGCCCGCGCGTTGCACAAGCACAGCCCGCGGGGTGACGCCGGCAAGGGCGGCACCGACGGCCCGTTCATCGCCATCAACACCGCGGCGATC